>CAYJIO010000042.1:0-7805 GCA_964370255.1 uncultured Azospirillaceae bacterium | reverse complement strand
CATTGCACTTTAAGGCAGAGGGTGCACAGCAATATTGTGGTCTTTTGTATATTCCTTCTACAAGGCCTGCAAATTTGTTTCAGCCTGATAATAAACGTGGGTTGAAGCTTTATGTTAATAAGGTCTTTATTTCTGATAAGGTTGAAGGTTTGATACCTAACTATTTGAGGTTTGTTGAAGGGGTTGTTGATAGCTCTGATTTGCCTCTTAATATCTCAAGAGAGATGTTGCAAGAAAACCTTTTGTTAGAAAAAATTAAGACCTCTGTTTGCAACAGAATCTTAAAAGAGCTTAAAAATATTTCTTTGGATAAGGAAAAGTATAAGCTTTTTTGGGATAACTTTGGGCTTGCTTTTAAGGAAGGTCTTTATGAAGATGAAAAAAATAAAGAAAAAATTGCAGAACTTGCAAGATTTTATTCTACTAATAGCAAAGAAGATATAACATCTTTAGATGAATATATATCAAGAGCTGGGAAAAGAAAAGAAATTTATTATACAAGTGGTGAGAACAGAAATGTTTTATATAACAATCCGCAGTTAGAAATTTTTAAGGCAAACGGAATTGAGGTTTTGTTGTTTTCTGACCCTATTGATGAGTTTTGGATACAAAAGATGCCTGAATATAAAGGTTATAGTTTCAAAAATATTTATGGCGCAAAATTAACATTAAATATTAAAAGAGATGCTATTAGGGCAGATAAAGACAAATTAGATGAGCTTATTAAATATTTAAAAGAGCTTTATAATGGTGAGGTTTTAGACGTGTTGATTACTGAAAACTTGGTTACTTCTCCTGCTTTAATAAGAGCACAAGATGGGCAGATGAGCCTTTATTTGGAGAGGCTTATGAAATCTAATCAGCAGCAAATGATGTTTGAGAGTGCAAGAATTTTAGAAATTAATCCATATCATAAGCTAATTATAAAAATGTGTGAAGACATTGAAAGCAAGCAGACTAAAGAGTTTGCCAATATAATTTTGGACTTGGCAAAAATTGCTGAAGGTGAGCCTATTAATGATAGTGGGGACTTTATTGCAAGAGTGTCTTTATTGTTTTCTTAAGTCATAGATTATTTTTTTTGGCTGTTGAGATAATAGTTTTTGAATATATCTTCCTTGGTATAGGTTAATGCCAAGATTGTTGCCAATTTTTATGGCATCTTCATCATCAACTCTGCATAGTATCATTTTTAATCTGTTTTGCTTGTTGTCATGTCTTAAGAAAGCATTGTCGTTTGATAATGTTTCTTTGAGTTCTTTTGACCAGATTAATTTTATAAAATCGACATCTAGAGCAATATTGTTAATATAATTTAGTATGTTTGCAGTTATTCCGTCTATGCATATTTTATAACCTCTTGATTGGGCAAAAGTTTTTGCTAGATTATATGCTTTTATGTCACTAAAGATGTCTACAAGTTGCAATTCTAGGACTATTGTGGCGCGCATTTGAGGGCTTATGTTGTTGTCAAACTTTAAGAAGATGTCTGATAATAGAGTTTCTATGTTTATGTTTATGCTGAAGTTGCTTGTTAAAAACCTGTCTTCTCTTCTGATTAAGTTTGCTATAACACCTTTGTCTAAGGTTTCTGTTAAGGCGTGAAATAACCATGGGTTTGATGAAAAGTCAACGTCTGGTAGCAATACTTCTTCAAGATCTGATATTGAAACAAAAACCTCATCAAACAAAATTTGTGGAGATGACTTACCTATTATTGCGCAAACAGATTGTCTTCTGATTAAGCTTGAAAAATCCATTCTCTCTAATGATTTTTGAAGAGTTGTAAGTATTTCTAGACTTAAGTTTCTTCTGAGTTTTTTTACACTTTTTGTTGCGATATAGCTTTGCTTTGTGTTGCGGTCTTTTTCTTCAACAACTTGTTTTTGCGGATTTGAGTTTATTGAGCTTAAGACATCTTTTTTTAGCTCTTCTATTTGTTGAGGAAAAGAATATAGTTTTACAAAGGCAAAGTTTTCAATATCTGTAAAGTCTTTTATTATGGGGTCGTCATAAAATAAAAAGGTCATTTTTATTAAAGCAGACTTTATTTCATCTAGGGAGTCTTTATTAAATATTATTAGTGTATTTTCATTTGGTAATAAAAATAGCTCACCATTGTCTTTTTTTACAACTGAGTTAAATGTTTCTATCAAGGCTTGTCTTGATAAAGAGTTCATGTTTTGATTTTGTAGTTTGCTTGTATAAAGACAAATGCCCATGTATTTATAGATGTCAGCATCGATTTTTTTTAGATATTCAAAAACTATAACGTTTTGAGGTGTGTTTTGAGTTGGTCTTTTTTGTTCTGGAATGTTTTTTTTTGCTGAAAAAATGCTCATAATTGTTGTCCATCCAATAAAGTTTCTAGGTTTTCAAGATTTTGGCACTCGTCTCTGAATTTTCCGTTAATCATTTTTCTTCTTTTTAAGCATTCTTGATTTGTGCATGAGTTTTTATGATTGCATTTTGCTTTTATAATGGCTGTTTCGAGCTCGTCGACATAAGGGCCTTGAAAAACAGATATTCCATGAGATTTGCCCCATTTTATTGCGGCTATGTCGTGGCATTTTGCTAATACAACGCCGTCTTCACCCAAGGCGTCTATTGCGTCTTTTATTTTTGTGTTCTCTTTGTCAAACTCCATCAAGGGCTCCCAGAATATTTTTATAAAATCTGGATTTGCTTCTTTTATGTTTATCATACTTAGGGTGTCTGGTGTTATGCCGTCAATAAGAATTTTATGCCCCTTTTGGTGCAAAAATTCTTTGACCTCAAAATAAAGGTTGAGGTTTGTGAAGACATCTATAAGAGAAACTTCAACAACAAGTGAGATTTTGTTTGTTAAAAAATTGTTTGCAAAGTTGTTAAACTCATCTGAATATATTGATGACATATTTAGATTGAGGCTTATTTCTGGCGGCAGGTTCTTTATGTTTGAAAAAAACATGGCGCTTAGCACTTTTTTATCAATTTCTTCTAGCAAATATGTGTAAAGCCATTTGTTTGATGATATGTCAATATTAAAATCTAGCTCATTGTTTAAGTCTTTTGCAGCCACGTAGAACTCTTGATTTATAACGTTCATACTAGATGCTGATGTTATATGAACAACGCTTTGATGTTTTATTATCTTTGTAAAATCAATAGAAAATAATTTTTGAAGAATGTGTTCTACTTGATTATGTTGGATGCTTTTTTTTATGTCAGCAACTTCTATGTCATCTTTTTTTTGTTGGGCTATTTTTGAGACTTGCATATATAACTCTGGCAAGTCTTGTGGAAAAGTGTATTTTTGAACAAAAGATGATTGTTCTTGGGTGTGTATGATTGGATCATTTTTCATACTTTTTTTAAGGTTTTCGACGGTTTGTTTGATTTTTTCTGGTGAGATTTTTGTGCCGATGATAACAAAGTCCCCATTTGATAAGACAAAAAAAGCTCCCATTGCAGCACCGACCAAGCCGTCAAATAATTTTGCTAATATTTTTATAAACCGTGGGTGTCTGTTTTTTATTTTTAATTTTGAGATGTTTATATAGACAGCACTATATCTGGCAGAATTTCTGGATATTCTGTCAAGGGATTCTATTAAATGTCTTTCTGATCCTATGCTATTTATCATCATAATAATATATTATTATACATAAATGTTAAAAAATATATAATTTTTTTAGATTTTTAATTTTTTGTTGATATGATAATAAAAAAGGAGTTTTGATATGATGTATTTATTATATGGCTTTGTGGCAGGATTTTTTGTTCCGTATATTGCTAGAAGGTTTAATAAGTTTATGCCTGCGACACTTGGCTATGCGGTATATAAAATTTTAATGCCTGTAAAAAGGTGCAAAAAAACAAGTTTGAAAAAACAGGCATTGTTAAGAAAATATTTTTATAGAAGTGTTGGTATTGGCATATTAACTGCGTTGTTGTTTTATGTTTTTTACCTAAAATTTGGGCAGGTGGCAATATTTTATAAGCTATTGTTTGTTTGGGCTTGTGTTTTGCTTGCAGAAATTGACAAAAGAATGTTTTTGCTTCCCGATATTATCACTTTTCCGCTTGTGTTAGTTGGTTTTTTTGTTTCTTTGGCATCTTTTGGTTTTGTGGGGCCAATAAATGCTTCTGTTGCGGGGCTTTTGGGATATTTTATACCTGTTGTTGCGTCTTTGTTTTTTGTATGGCGAAATAAAGATGCTTTTGGGGGAGGGGATATTAAATATTTGTCGGTTATTGGTGTTTGGTGTGGAGTTTCTTGTCTTTTGTTTACAATAATGCTTGCATCTATTAGTTTTGGGATATATAGTATAATAAAAAAACAGAGAAGCGGGGCTTTTGGGCCTTGGTTGTCTTATTCAACTATATTGATTTTAATACTTTTTAATTAGGAGTTAATGATGATAAAAGAAGCACTTGGGCAAATATCTAAGAAATTTGTTAAGAAAGATCAGAGAAAAATAAAAATATTAATAGAAAGCCCCAAATTTGACTTGATGATTATGTGTTTGATTTTGCTTGATGCTATTGTTTTGGGGACGTTGACTTTTGATAATATTAATGCAAATCTTTTGTTTTTGTTAGATAGACTTTTTGTTGCGATGTTTATTGTTGAGATGGTATTAAAGATTGTTGTGTTGAAGTCTAATTTTTTTAAGGTGAAATGGAATGTTTTTGACCTTATTGTTATTAGTATTTCAGCAATACCTATGGCTAGCTCATTTATTATTATAAGAACGTTTAGACTGTTTAGGTATATTGATAAAAGCTCAAAATTAAATGATGTTTTTGAGGCATTAACAAAAATGATTGCGCCGCTTTTTGGCTTTTTGTTGATTGTTGGTGTTTTGTTTTATGTATATGCAATAATTGGGGTGAGTTTATATGGAATGATATCTGATGATTTTTCTTCTTTGTTTAATGCCTTGTTTGCTTTGTTGCAAGTGTTTACGCTTGATAATTGGGCTTCAGGTGTTGCAAAAGATATTATGATTATGATTCCTAGTGCCTGGATATATTTTGTAAGCTTTTTGTTTTTTAGTTTTTCTGCGGTGCTTGGCTTTGTTGTTGGATTGGTTAAAAACAAAAGCATTGTTGTAACATAATAAATTATTTTTAATTGATATCTACTTGTGTTTATTTCCTCTTATGTACGTTTTGGTTGTACACTGCGAGGAAAGAAATACTTCGTATATATCTAATTAAAAATAATTTATTGTATTGATATCTACTTGTGTTTATTTCCTCTTATGTACGTTTTGGTTGTACACTGCGAGGAAAGAAATACTTCGTATATATCTAATTAAAAATAATTTATTGTATTGATATCTACTTGTGCTTTTTTATTGACAATGCAAATTTTAATACCTAAATATATTTTATAATTAATAAGAAAGGATATAATATGAAAATTACTCCACTTCATGATAAGGTCTTGATTAAAAGGCTTGAAGAAGAAACAAAAACTCATTCTGGCATTATTATCCCAGATACGGCAAAAGAAAAACCCGCTGAAGGCGTTGTTGAGGCTATTGGCAATGGCTTTAGGGCTGAGGATGGCAAGATTATTGCTATGAGTGTTAAGGTCGGGGATAGAGTTATGTTTAATAAATGGTCTGGGGTTGAGGTTAAGATTGCTGGGCAAGACAGAGTTATTGTGAAAGAAGCTGATATATTAGCTATTATAGGAGAATAAAAATGGCTGCAAAAGATATAAAATTTGGTGTTGATGCAAGAGCAAAAATGTTAAAAGGTGTTGAGACTTTGGCTGCGGCGGTTAAAGTAACACTTGGTCCAAAAGGTAGAAACGTTATACTAGACAAAGCTTATGGTGCGCCAGTTATTACAAAAGATGGGGTTAGTGTTGCTAAAGAAATTGAGTTGTCTGATAAGTTTGAGAATATGGGAGCACAGCTTGTTAAAGAAGTTTCTAAAAAAACTAATGAGCAGGCTGGTGACGGAACAACAACTGCAACAGTTCTTGCTGAAGCTATAATTAAAGAGGGTCTAAAATCTGTTGCTGCAGGGATGAACCCAATGGATTTGAAAAGAGGAATTGATTTGGCGGTTGCAGCAGTTGTAGAAAACTTAAAATCTCAGTCAAAACCAATTAAGACATCTGAAGAAATATCTCAGGTCGGCACAATTAGTGCAAATGGTGACAAGTCTGTTGGTGATTATTTGTCAAAAGCAATGGACAAGGTTGGGCAAGATGGGGTTATTACTGTTGAAGATGCAAAAGGTTTGGAAACAGAGCTTGATGTTGTTGAGGGTATGCAATTTGACAGAGGTTATTTATCTCCTTATTTTACAACAAATACAGATAAAATGACATGTGAGTATGATAGTCCATATATTTTGTTATATGACCAAAAGTTGTCAAATTTGCAAACTATTTTGCCAATATTAGAAGCAGTTATTCAAACAGGAAGACCTCTTTTGATTATTGCTGAGGATATTGAAGGAGAGGCATTGGCAACGTTGGTTGTTAATCGTTTGCGTGGCGGTTTGAAAGTTTGTGCGGTTAAAGCTCCTGGCTTTGGTGATAGACGCAAAGCAATGTTGCAAGATATTGCGGTGTTAACTGCAGGGCAAGTTGTTTCAGAAGAGTTGGGTATGAAAATTGAAAACGTTACACTTGAAATGCTTGGCTCTGCAAAAAGAGTTGAAATCTCAAAAGAAGAAACAATTATAATTGATGGCATTGGCGATAAAGATTTAATATCTCAAAGAGTATCTCAAATTAAGCAACAAATGCAAGATACAACTTCTGATTATGATCGTGAAAAAATGCAGGAACGTTTGGCAAAGCTTTCTGGCGGTGTCGCTGTAATTAAGGTTGGTGGCGCATCTGAGGTTGAGGTAAAAGAAAAGAAAGACCGTATAGATGATGCATTGCATGCTACAAGAGCCGCTGTAAAAGAAGGAATTGTTGTTGGTGGCGGTTGCGCATTATTATATGCTATTGAAGTTTTAGAAAATATTAAAACAGAAAATCAAGACCAAAAAGTTGGGGTTGAAATTGTTAAAAAAGCAATGCAAGCGCCAATAAGACAAATTGCTGAGAATGCTGGCGTTGATGGTGCTGTTGTGGTCGGCAAATTGCTTGAGAAACAAGAGAAGATAATTGGGTATAATGCTCAGAATGATGAATATGTTGATATGTTTAAGGCAGGTATTATTGACCCAACGAAAGTTGTTAGAACAGCTTTGCAAGATGCAGCGTCTGTAGGGGGCTTGTTAGTAACAACTGAGGCAATGGTCACAGAAGTTCCTGAAAAAGCAGGTTGTGGCTGTGGAGCAGGGCATGCTCATTCAGAAATGCCATATTAATAAATAATATAGAATGTAGAGAGGCATTTTTATGCCTCTTTATTTTATAAAAAAAGCTTGTGTTTTTAATTTATTGCTATATGTTAAGCACAAATTTATAAGGAATCATAAAATGGAATTAAGAAATATTGCAATTATTGCACACGTTGACCACGGCAAAACAACGCTTGTTGACGGCTTATTAAAACAATCTGGCACTTTTAGAGACAACCAAAAAGTTGATACTTGTGTGATGGATTCAAACGACCTTGAAAAAGAAAGAGGTATTACGATTTTATCAAAATGTACTTCTGTTGATTGGAATAACTATCATATCAACATTGTAGATACTCCGGGCCACGCAGACTTTGGCGGTGAGGTTGAGCGTATTTTATCTATGGTAGATGGTGTGGTTTTATTGGTGGACGCTTTTGAAGGTCCAATGCCACAAACAAAATTTGTGCTTGGAAAAGCTCTTAAAATTGGCTTGAACC
>CAYJIO010000041.1:0-7830 GCA_964370255.1 uncultured Azospirillaceae bacterium | reverse complement strand
TTGTTTGACAAAGAAGAACTGTCATAAGCGAAGAAAACTCTGTCTTCTGCATTTTTCATAAAGTCACGTGCTTCTGGTGTGTCGCATTCGCCACCACCAAAAAGACCGCCACCAGAGCCCATGCTAGAGCAACCAGATAATAATGCGATTGCGCAAAATAAGCCTACTAATTTTTTCATATTTTTATCTCCATATATGGTTTATTTGTTATTAACTTTTACAATCTAATCAATAAAAGTTAATTTTTCAATAACTTTTTTTGCAAAATTGAAAAATATTAATATATTGTTAATAAAAAGCTTGTATATTTTATTGATAAATGTATAATGTTTTAGCATGGAAAGGTTTTTTATGAAAGAAAATATATATATAAAATGGCAAGAAAAAACGCCTGTAAGAGTTAAGAACAGAGGCATTGCCTCTCTTGCAACGTCTTCTGTTAATAGTTATAAAAAAATTGCAAGTGTTAATAATAAATATGTTTGGCCAAATTCATTTGACTCTGAGATGAAAGAAAAATTTAATACAAAAAAAGTCTGGAACTTATAATGTTTAGGGGGGTTAGGGCTCTTTTTTCTAGCAAAATTGTTTTAGACCCTTTTTTTTGGATGGGGGCGTTTTTTGCCCTTTATCTTAATGCAAAGCTTGAAAATGAAGACATAATTTTTATGTTTAAGAAGTATCAGCTTTATGTTTTGGTGTTTATATTATCTGTTTGTTATAATGTTTTTTTAAAAAAAAGTTATAAGCTTGGCGGATACACTGTAGACTGGGAAGAAACAACCGTTAAGATAATTGGCTCTTTTGCTAGGTTTTTTATAACCGCAATATTGTCTCTTTGCTTGATTAAGTTCTTGCTCTTCTGAGCAAAATCATAAAAGCACCACCACCGCCAAGAGAATTTGAGGGGTGTTTTTTTTGCAAAATGATATTCCTTATGCTTTGGTGTTCAAGCCACTTTGGCAAAGCATCTTTTAAGACTTCTCCTTTGCCTGTTATGATAATAATGCATCTTTTTTTTTGGTTATATGATCTGGTTATAAAGTTTATGACAGCGTCAAAGGCTGTGTCATAAGTATATCCGTGTAGGTCTAGTGTTGCCTCAATCTCAAACTTTTCTTTATTAAACTTTTTTTGAGTTGAGCCATCAACACCATTGGCAGCAGAGCTTATGCTAGGTGCGTCATCTATGCTACTTTTTATCTTTATTTTTTTGCTTGGCTTTGCAATAAAGCTTTTTTCTTTTAGTGGGGTTATGCCCTTGACTAACTCTAGCCATTCTTTTATATCAGGCATTTAAGTAGTTCTCTACTTCAACCAATTGTTGCAAAAATTCTTCTCTGCATTCTAGCACTGTGTCTGTTGCACCCCAAATGCTGTTTTGCCACTCTTCTTCTAACAAAGCGGCTTTGCAAGCTTGTTTGGCGTTTATTTGTTTTTTGACAAATGCCATAGCAAGCAAAACGCTTTTCATTAAGAGGGCTGACTTATAAAATGCGGTTAGCTCTTTTATTGATAAAGAATTCATAAAGTCTTTGAGCCTGTGTCCGCTTTCTTGGTTTGTTGGCACATCTAAGGACTGGGTCTTTTTAATATTTATGCTCAAGCTATCATTTGCCCACTTTAAGATTGGCCCCCAAGTCTTTTCTTGCAAAGCTATTAAATCTTTTTCTACGCCCCAAAAAACAAGCGTATCGGTTAGAGAAAACTGAACTAGCTTTTCTATTATTTCTTCTTTGTGTGCCTCTATTTCTTTTTGTGCATCATATAAATCTTGCATTTCCCCTCCTTTTAGAACATAAACTTTTGAGCTTCTTCTAGCTCCTCTTTGGTGTTTATATCTGCAGGAGCATTTTCTATTAACTTAATACTCGGAACAATTTTTGCAACTATATTCATGCCATTTTCTAATGCCCTTAGTTGCTCTAACTTCTCAATGCCTTCTAAAACGCCCTCTGGCATGGACACAAATTTTCTTAATGATTGCGCGTTATAAACATAAATACCAATATGCCAAAAAGCTGAGTCGATGACGCCATTATTATCTCTGTTATAAGGAACAACGCTTCTTGAGAAATAAACGGCTCTACCATAATCCTTGTCATTTGTTTTTGAAAGGGCAATTTTTACCATGTTTGGGTCGTTTATTTCTTTTTGGTCTTTAATTCCCATACCAACTGTTACGATGTCTGCGTTGGTTTTTCTCATTAAGTCTATTAGCTCAAGGTTTAATTTGGGATCTACGTTTATGCCATCTCCTTGAAAATTAACTATTACGTCATATTTTTTGCCTTCTGGGTCGATCTCTTCTAGGGCTTTAGCAATTCTGTCTGTGCCAGAAGGAAGACTTGGATCTGTTAATATGCATTTTGCAGCAAAGTTTTTTGCTTCATCTAAAATCTCTTTGTCGCCTGATGCTATGTAGACGTCTTCTTTGTTGTGAACAGCAATTGCGTGCTCATATACATGCCTTATCATAGTTTTGCCATTAATTATTGCCAGTGGCTTGTTTGGCAACCTTGTTGACTTTAATCTTGTGGGAATAATAACTGCAGCTCTCATAAAAAAATCCTCATAAAAAATCTTGATTAATAAAATAAATATGATATATTAAAATTATATTTATAAAAGACAGGATATTACAAATGAAAAAAAATGCAATACTATTTTTATTGGCGACTATATTGTTAAGTGGCTGCGCTTCTAGTGCATCAAAACATGATGCAGACAGATTTGAGAGCTATAATAGAGCAATGTTTGACTTTAATAATCAAGTTGACAAATACTTCTTAAAACCAATTGCCAAAGGCTATATAAAAATAACAACTCCTGATGTTAGAAAATCTGTAACATCAATACTTGCAAATATTTGGGAGCCTTTTTCTGCTGCCAATCATTTGTTGCAAGGTGATTTTAGAGGATCAAGCATTAATATAAGTAGATTTGTTATAAACACAACAGCTGGTGTATTAGGGGCGTTTGACGTTGCCAAAAACATTGGATTTAGCCCAGAGAAAACAGGCTTTGATGAGACTTTAGCTCATTGGTGCGTTGCTCAAGGTCCTTATATTGTATTACCATTTATGGGGCCATCAACACCTAGAACAATGGCAGCTATGGTTGTAAACAATTATGCGAATCCTGTCATTATTGCATCTAACAGCATTGATTCAGAGGGCACAAAAAATACTGTGAAGTATGGTTATGAAGCAACAAGAATAATTGTTGCAAGAGCTAATGCAATGCCAATTACAGATGATTTGGAAAAGAACTCTGTTGACTATTATACTGCACTAAGAACGTCATTTATGCAAAATCAAGGCAAAGTAAAATGCTTTTTGAGAAAAGACGAAATTAGCTATGATTTTGACTTTAACGAATATCAATAAACACTGGAGAATAAGATGAAAAAACTTTTAGCATTTACAATATTATTTTTAACGTGCTCTTTTAACGCTCAGGCGATTGAGGCAAACAAAGCTCAATCTTTTATAGAAAACCTGACAAATGAAGGAATTAAAGAGCTTGTTAATACAAATGCTTCAAAAAATGAAAAACAAGAGAAATTTAAGGAACTTTTTGATAAAAATTTGGATCTTGATTTTATTGGGCGTTTTGTTTTAGGAAGATATTGGAGAAGTGCAAGCCCACAACAAAAGAAAGATTTTTTAAGCGCTTATAAGAACTATAATGTTAGAACTTGGTCTGAGCGTTTTGACGAGTTTAAGGGCAAAAACTTTAAGTTTTTAGGAACAACTCCATCAAATTCTAAAAATCAGATTTTTGTTGACACTCAGGTTGATTTGGGGGGAGGGCAAAAGCCAGCCAAAGTTGTGTGGAGAGTTATGGAACAAAAAAATGGCGCTTATAAAGTTGTAGACATTATTATTGAAGATGTTAGTTTGGCTATTTCTGCAAGAACAGAATACTCTGCGTTTATAAAAAACAACAAAGGCGGGATTGATGCCTTGATTAAAAAACTAGAAAATTAAGCAATTGCGCAAAAAAAATATAAAGAGTGGGTTTCCGCTCTTTTTTTTTGAAAAAACATACAAAAAAATACTTGAAATTAATGCAATTTGTGATATATTTGGTAATTGAGAAATAAACTATTTATTAATTATAAAAAAGAAATTTATTATGGAAAATTTTCATGAGAAGAAAATGGAGTTAAGATGGCTTAGCCTAAATCCTTTGACAAGATTTTGGGTTGAAAAAGAGATTAAAAACAACGTAGCGCTTCCCAAAGAAGTCGTTATAAAGGCAAATCTTAAAGAGGGGTTGGTTTATAGAGGATGGCTAAACCAAGCTCTTGAGAATATGCGGAAAATGCGTTTAAACTCAATTGAGGATTGGGTGGTTCAACTGTCGAAAGATATAGAGTTGGGCAAAGTCTATTCTATCATTGGTGAGGCAAAAAAACAATATGCCATAACTGAGGACAAGAAACTTACAAAAATGTTAGGTATTCTTGATGGGTTTAATCGCTCAGTTAAACGATTTAAAGAGGTTGCCCAAAAAGAAATTGCAAAAGGTGTTAGCATAGAAAATGCAATCTCATTTGCGTCTGATTATGGCGGTGAAAGCCAAGTTGAGTTTGAGGATAAAATCTTTATCAAACAATCTCTTAAAAGGATACATAATCTCCTTGAGAGAGGAGAAGATATTCCTTTGAGTTTGTTTGACTATGCGTTGGTCGCAAAGTATCCGGATTACTCAATCTTGAACAAGCAGATAAATGCTCTTCACAGATTGTCGTCCCCTGTCTTTAAGACTGAGCATAAAGAACACATTTATGCTTTTATTAAAAAGGTCACTCTAAGAGACCAGTTTTTGCGGTCAGAGCTTTTGATCTTGCTACTTAAAGAAAATTGGGTTAGCAAAAGGACATTTGAGCTTCTTGAGGCTATAAAGCCTATGGTTGTTAAAAACAAGATGCAAGGGCTTGTGACGTCAAAACTCAGGAAAATTATCCCTGAGTTAAAGGGTGCCTCATTAAAGCACGCAGAGAGCCTGCTTGAGAGTTACACAGATTAAAAGAGAAAACCTCACAAAGTCTTTTGGCTTTGTGGGGTTTTTTGTTTTTGCCTTGACTTTTTGGCTGGGCTAAAATATCTTTTGGGTATGTCAATTTTTATAAAGGTCATGTAATGAAAAAAATTATCCTCCTGATATTGCTCTCTGTTACAACTCCAGCAATAGCACAATTTGAGCTTAATGATGCAAACACATCTGCGCAAGTTAGCGAGAACAACAAAGTAATAAAAGATGAAAAAAATCCGTTTTCTTTTATGAACTTTTCTTTTATTAAAAAGAAAACGTCAAAAACTGCTGATATTGATAAACCAAAAACAGAGACTTTTATTGAAAAATTGACAAGACAGGCAAACGAGGGAGACGCACAATCTCTTAGCGCTCTTGGCTACATATATCTTTATGGTGATGAAAAGCTTGGCATTAAGCAAGATTATAAAAAGGCGTTTGAATATTATACAAAAGCTTCTGAAAAAGATGATGTTGTTGCAACTAACAATCTGGCAAATTTATATTTTTCTGGCATTGGGGTTGAAGAAAATAAGCAAATTGCAGCAAAACTTTTTGAAAAAGCCTCTAACCTTGGCAGTGTTGAGGCCAGTGTTAACCTTGCATTTATGTATTTGAGCGGAAATGGGATTAGAAGAAGCCCGCAAGAAGCTGTGGCTTTGCTTGCAAAGGCTTCTGAGAAAAACAACGCAATAGCGCAATATATGCTTGGGCTTTGCTATTATTCTGGATATGTGTTGCCACAAAATTATCATAAAGCCTTTGAATATATCAGAAAATCTGCAAATGCAGGCTATGACGAAGCGCAAGTTACTCTGGCTCAGCTTTATATGAATGGCTTTGGCGTGCCTCAGAACTATGGAATCGCAATTGGGCTATTGGATAAGGCTGTTTCTCAAGATAACTTGACGGCAATGTATAATCTGGCAAACATACTGGCGGAGGGGAGCAAATTTCCTAGAGATTTGTTTTATGCCCACGTTTTATACAATCTTGCTAGTGTTAGAGGACAACATGACGCTGCAGAAAAAAGAATTGCCATTGAAAAAAGCTTGAAGATTGAAGATATCTTAAAAGCGCAGACGCAAGCAAACGCCTTTGTAGCAAGACCTTCTGAGATTACGACGTATACAAGAAGAACTTTTGGAAAAGACTTGAGGTCTTATATAAAGAAATAACCGAATGTTAACTTTTTTTTTATAATTTTGTTTTATTAAAGAGGTTATGAAAAAATTTGGTTTAGTTTTATTTGCATTGTTTTTTATAAATAATGCGCAAGCAAAAGTGTCTTCTATTATGATTGATGCCAAAACTGGCGACGTCTTGTCTGCAAACAACGCAGAAGAGCTAAGATATCCTGCGTCTTTAACAAAGCTTATGACATTATATATAACTTTTGATGCGCTTGAAAAAGGGCTTATAAAAAAAACAGATATGCTAACAGTTTCTAAAAAAGCACAATATCAAGAGCCATCAAAACTGGGGCTTGTTGCTGGAGAAACAATTAGCGTTGAGGATTGTATTAATGCATTGATTGTAAAATCTGCAAACGATGTTGCAACGGTGCTGGCAGAAAATATTGGATATTCTGAGGCAAATTTTGCAAATACTATGACGGATGTGGCTCACGCTTTGGGCATGAAAGACACAACCTTTAAGAACGCATCTGGATTGCCAAACAAATTGCAAAAAACTACCGCAAAAGACATGGCAGTATTGGGCGCTGCGGTTTATCATCACTTTCCAAAATATTATCCCTTATTTGCACAAAAAACCTTTAAGTATAAAAACAGAACATATAGAACACACAACCATTTGCTTAAGGATTTTGAAGGTGCTGATGGTATGAAAACCGGTTACACAAGAGCAGCAGGATTTAATATTGTGACATCTGCCGTTAAAGATGACAAAAGAGTGATTGCTGTTACTATGGGGCACAAAACTGCAGATAAAAGAGATAATAGAATCGCAAGTTTAATGGGGTCTGCTCTTAATGTTTATGACGACATTGCAAGCAAGGGCAAAAACTTTGGGATTCAGGTTGGGGCTTTTTCAAACTATGCAAAAGCAAAAAGCCATGCCTTAAATATTAACAAAATAATCAAAAACAAAACCGCAAAAATTGATGTAGAGGTTTATCAAACAGCCTCAACCGTTGTTTATCGCTCAAAAATTTTGGGGTTTGCAAAAAAAGATGCGTATAACGCATGTAATCGTTTGAAAAAGTCAAATAAGTCTTGTATAGTTGTGGCAACAAAAACAACTAATGAGATGAAATTGGCTTATAATGACACAAAACAATAATAAAAAATCACACATAATTGTAGTTAGTAATGAAAAAGGCGGGGTTGGAAAATCTTCTATCTCTATGCATTTGGCAATAAAGCTCTTAAATGAGGGGTTTAGCGTTGCAACACTTGACTTTGACGGCGCGCAGGGAAGCTTGTCTAAATATATTGAAAACAGAAAAACATTTTGTGATTTGGCAGGAGCAAAGCTGCCAACCCCTACTCACTTTAGATTTGCCCCAAAAGAGGCAAAAGATGCACACATGGCAGAAATATCTATGCTTGTGTCTGAGCTTTATAAAAAATTTGATGCAATTATAATAGACACCCCCGGAGGCAGAAACTATTTGTTTGACCTTGCCCATGGCTTTGCAGACACACTTATCACACCAATTTCTGACAGTCTGATTGACCTAAGCGCTTTGGCAGATATTGACTATTTAACAAGCAAAGTAAAAAATATTGGGCATTATGCAAGCTTTGTTTGGGAGATTAAAAA
>CAYJIO010000040.1:0-7875 GCA_964370255.1 uncultured Azospirillaceae bacterium | reverse complement strand
CAATTGCTCAAGACCCTGTTTTAAGAGATGTAAAACTAATTGCAGAACCATGGGACTTAGGTTATGCAGGTTATCAAGTTGGCGCATTTGGTCAAGGCTGGTCTGAGTGGAATGACAAGTTCAGAGACACAATCAGACGCTTTTTTAAAGGCGACGAAGGGCAACTATCAGAGCTTGCAACCAGAATAATGGGCTCTTCAGACAAGTTTAATTATTTCAACCGCCCCATAACAAGCTCAATTAATTTTATAACCGCACATGATGGATTTTGTCTTCGTGATTTGGTTTGCTTTAATCATAAACACAACTTGGCAAATAATGAAAACAACCAAGATGGCTCCAACTCCAACTATAGCTGGAACTCAGGAGAAGAGGGATATACAAAAAACAACATAATAAAAGAAAACAGATACGCCAGAGCAAAAGCCATGATGGCAACCTTAATGTTTTCTTTTGGCACCCCAATGATTGTAGCGGGTGATGATGTTGGCCACGTTCAAATGGGCAACAACAACCCTTGGTGTCAAGACAACGTTATGACTTGGCTAAACTGGGAGGGTGTCAACGGTGCAAACTCACGCAACAGAGATTTTACACGTTTTTTAAGAAAATTAATTAAAATAAGAAAATCATTAAACATTTTTCAAAAAACATCCTTTTTTAATGGAGAGGCTTTTGATAAATCAGGCATAAAAGATGTTACTTGGTATAATAAAAAAGCTCAAGAATTTAAAGCCGAAGACTGGAACAATCAAAGTAGCAAGACTATATCATATATGACATATGACGGCAATGAGCTGTTGTTTTTCATCCTTAATGCAAACGCTCAAAAACAACAATGGAAGTTGCCCAAACAAGCAAAAAGTTGGAATGTTATTATAGACACTTCAAAAAAAACACAAGAAAAAGATACATACAAAGGTTCTGATAACTACTCATTGCACCCTTGGTCTGTAGTCGTATTAAAAGGAGAAAAAATATGACTGATATAAATCAACTAGCCAAAGACTATAACATTGCAACACAATTCAATGACGCGTGTTCAGGTCAAAGCTATAACGTAAGCGATGATGTTATAAACTTTTTTATAAACAGATTGCATGATGAAAAAGCACTTCGTTGGCAATCTGAGCTTGAGCCAATTTATATAAGACAAGAAGATAACGTCTATATAGACGTAGTCTCAAAAACAGATAATATAAAAGTCTTAAAACACAAGTATAAAATAGTTGAGATTTTAGAAACAAACAAAAACTATAATAAATATAAGGTAGAAATAAATCACAAATTTGAAGTCGGTTATCATGATATTGAGGTTTTAGTTGAAGGCAAAAGCCGCACAACAACTCTTGCAATAGCACCAAGTCAATGTTACTCAGCCCCCCAAACAAAAGACAAAAAATTGTGGGGCTTTTCTGTGCAACTATATTCTCTGCGCTCAAAAAACAACTGGGGCGTTGGTGACTTTACTGACTTAAAAAAACTAGCAAAAATCGCAGCAGATAATGGCGCCGACATCATAGGCATCAACCCAATAAATGTATTAACTCACAAATATCCAGAAGATGCATCACCATATTCAGCAACATCAAGATTATTCATAAACCCCATATATATAGACGTAACCCAAACAAAAGGATACACAAAAGAACTCATAAAAAACATAAATATAGATGAGTTAAAAAAGTTAGATATTATTGACTATACAAAAGTCTTTGAAACAAAAATAA
Organism: uncultured Azospirillaceae bacterium; assembly: GCA_964370255.1. Classification (GTDB taxonomy): domain Bacteria; phylum Pseudomonadota; class Alphaproteobacteria; order RF32; family CAG-239; genus JAWXUC01. Next base: position 6,145 of record CAYJIO010000040.1, on the reverse strand, counting down.
GCATCTTAAAAAAGATATATAAAGAGTTTATTAAAAACCCATGTCAAGAGTTTATAACATTCTGCAACCAAAAAGGACAAGACTTAGACAACCTTGCAACATTTGAAACACTTGCACAACTTTATGACTGCAATTGGATAAACTGGAAAAAATCTTTTCAAAATCCATATTCAAAAGACATCCAAGAATTTAGAAAACAAAATCAACAAGACATAAACTTCTATAAGTTTTTGCAATATGAGGCAGACAGACAGTTCAAAGAAGTAGAAGCCCAAGTCAAAAAAAGCAAAATGAGTATTGGATTATATAGAGATTTGGCTGTTGGTGTCGGCAACTGCTCTGCAGAAATTTGGAGCAATCAAGAGGTCTTTATAAAAGATGCTGGTGCTGGCGCTCCGCCAGATATGTTCTTCCCAAACGGTCAGGGGTGGAACTTAGGCGCATTTAATCAATATATATTAAAACAACAAAAATATATGCCAATGATAAATGTTTTAAGAGCAAATATGGCATACGCAGGAGCCTTAAGATTAGACCACGTAATGTGGCTGATGAGATTATTTGTGATACCAAACAACTCAAAACAAGGCACATACATACATTATAATTTTGAAGATATGCTAAATATTTTAAGCATAGAAAGTGTTCTTAACAAATGTATAATAGTTGGTGAGAGCATAGGCAACGTGCCAGATGGCTTTTTAGAAATGTTAAAACAAAAAAACGTAGCTCCAATTTCTGTTCTTTGGGCAGAAAAATATGATTGCGGTTGGGGAGATTTCAAAAATCCAAACGACTACCCAAGCAACGCATTTATCTCAATATCAACACATGATATGCCCCCACTTAGAATGTGGTGGTTTGCCAAAGACATAATTTTACAAAGAAAATTAAACATAATCCAATCAGATGAAGATATGCACAATGCCTTCAAAAATAGAGAACAAGACAGACAAAAACTCTTAAACGTCTTAGACAATAATAATCTTTGGCCACAAGACAACAAAAGATTTGCAGATTATTTATACGGAGAAGATTATCCAGAAGGCATTGAAGAAGCCACTCACAATATGGTTATAAAATCGGCCTCAAAAGGGGCATTAATCTGCCTAGAAGACATTTTACACGTAGAAAAACAACAAAACCTCCCAGGAACAGACAGAGACCAATACCCAAACTGGAGAAGAAGACTCCCCATAAATGTTGAAGACCTAGAAACAAACAAAATGTTTATAAGAAACATAAATTTGTTAAAAGATGGCCGATAACATGATATCAAAAGAACTTTGCCAAAAAATCATTAACTGCGGACTAGAAAACGGTGCAGATTTTGTAGATATTTTTGCAGAAAAAACTCTCGATAACAAAATTTTGATGAGCAAAAATGTTATAAAAAACATATACTCAAAAGAAGACTTTGGCGTTGGTATCAGACTAATTCAAGATGACTTTCAAACCTATGGATACACAAACATAATATCAGAAGAAAGCTTAATAAAACTAACCAAGCAACTATCTCAAAGCATAAGCGCAAAACAAAAAATCACAGCACGTGACTTAACAGACTTTAATTTCAAAAAAAATACTCACGCAATAATAAGTTTTGATAGTATCAAGAAATCACAAAAAGTAGATTTTTTAAGACAAATCTCAAAAAAAACTTATGAAAAAAGCAATTTAATAAACAAAATAGATATAAACTTAAACGAATATAGCCAAGAAGTTTTAATCGCCAACTCAAACGGCCTATACGCCCATGACAATCGCAATCGCGCTAGAGTTTTTCAAAATGTCATACTCTCAAAAGATAATGTCATAGATTATGCACATCATAGCAAAGGCGCTTCACAAGGTTATGAGTTTTTTGATAATATAAACATAAATGACTTTGCAGAAAAAAACATCAAAAAAGCAATTGACAAATTAGGTGCAATTAACTGCCCATCAGGCTTAATGCCCGTTGTTATTGCAAATGGCAGGGGTGGCGTTATATTTCATGAAGCGTGCGGCCATGGACTAGAAGCAACATCTGTTGCCAAAAAAACATCTGTTTTTACAGACAAAATAGGAGAACAAATAGCAAGCCCAATATTATCTGCCTGCGATGATGGCTCCATCAAAAACTATTGGGGTAGCTTAAACATAGATGATGAAGGCACTCCAACTCAAAAAAATATATTAATAGAAAATGGCATCTTAAAATCATATTTAATAGACAACTTTAATGGCAAAAAAATGGGCATGAGCTCAACAGGCTCAGCCAGAAAAGAAAATTATAAGTTTATCCCAACTTCAAGAATGAATAACACTTTTATAATGAACGGCTCATCAAAAGCAAATGACATTATTGCAAACACAGAATATGGCTTATATGCAACAGACATTGGCGGCGGACAAGTCAACACAACAACAGGAGAGTTTAACTTTGCAACAAATGGCTTTTTAATAGAAAACGGCAAAATCACAACACCAGTTAAAGGCGCAAAGTTAATCGGCAAAGGTCAAGAGGTTATAAAAGATATTGATATGATTGCAGATGACTTAAAATTTGGCGAAGGCATTTGTGGCTCAATCTCTGGTGGTGTTCCAACAACAATTGGGCAACCAACCATAAGGGTTTCAAAAATGCTTGTCGGAGGTCAAAAATAATGATTATAGAAAAAATAAAACAAAAGCTTTCGACAAAAAAAATAGACGCCTATCAAATAGATTACTCAAAAAGCTCGCAAACATCAATTGTGGTTTTTGAACAAAAAGTAGACAAATCAAGCATAAAAGAAATTGAGACCATAAACATAAAAGTTAAAATTGGCAAAAAAATTGGCTCTTATCAAACAGAACGCATAACAGAAGATAACATAAATAATATCATAAACACCGCCATAGAAAATGCAAAACTAATAGAGCTAGAAGAAGAAAACTTTTTTCACGACGGCAGCGGAGATTATAAAAAAGTATCTCCATACAAACCAAATATGAAAAAACTAAAAAATATAGATATAATAAAATTCTTAAAAGATTTAGAAAAAGCCGCATACAAACAAGATAAAAGAATTAACAAAGTAATTTCAACAACATACAATCATTCAAAAAATCTATATATAAAAGAAAATTCTCTAGGCCTTAGCTTATCACAATCATTAGAAAGCGCATACTCAAACATATATCTTTCGGCCAAAACAAACAACGATATAAAAACAGGCTATGCCAACACAACCTTTGTAAATGACAAAGATTTTGACATAACTCAAATTGCAAAAAAGGCCGTTGATAGAGCCGTTGATAGGCTAGGGGGCGTCAATGTTTCTTCAAAAAAATATAACGTTGTTTTTGAAAACATTGCCTTTGCAAAATTGCTACCTTCTCTAATTCCTCCATTCACAGCAACATCAATAGAAGAAAAATACTCAAAACTAGAAGGCAGGATCGAACAAAAAATCGCATCAAAAATAGTGACATTAATTGACAACCCACACCTAAAAGGTGGTTTTTCAACAACCTCTTATGACGCACAAGGCATTCCAACCCAAAACAAAAAGATAATAGAAAAAGGCGTCTTAAAAACATTTCTATACAACTTAAGAACCGCAAACAAACAAGGCATAAAAAGCACAGGCAACGCTGGCGGAGAAGATAGCATAAGGGTTTATAACACATATTTAAAACCCTCAAAATCAAGCAAACAAGAAGTTTTATCAAAAGCAAAAGAAGGAATATATGTTACATCCGTCTCAGGCTTAAACGCTGGCTATAACAAAATAACCGGAGACATCTCTTTTGTAGCAGAAGGCTTTATTATAAAAAATGGCAAAATAGACAAGCCACTTAATCAATTTGTAATAAATACAAACTTATATGACTTGCTCTTAAACATAGAAATGATTGCAAATGATCTTGAATTTGAAGGCTCTCAATATGGCAGCCCAACAATTCTTATAAAAGACATCTCAGTCTCAAGCAAATAAAAAAAAGGAACAACAAAAAATGACCGGATTAGACTTTCCAAACATCTCACCAATATTGTTTTCAATAGGCCCTGTTGCCATCAGATATTATTCTTTGGCATATTTATTTGGCATTTTAATCGGTTGGTTTTTGTTATTAAAAAACATCAAAAAATATAACTTAAACATCACTCCAAAACAAGTAGAAGAGCTGATTTTTTACTATACACTTGGCGTTGTATTAGGTGGCAGGCTTGGTTATGTCTTGTTTTATGGAGATGGTCTGTTTTGGCAAAATCCATTACAAATTTTTGCAATCTGGCAAGGCGGAATGTCTTTTCATGGCGGCATTTTGGGTGTAATAATAGCAACTTATTTATTCGCTAAAAGATTTGATTTCAAGTTTTTATTTATAACAGACTTAATTTCTTTATATGTTCCAATCGGCATATTCTTAGGCCGCATAGCAAATTTTATAAATGATGAACTTTGGGGCAGGGTATCAGACGTGCCATGGGCAATAAAATTTCCATCGGGAGGTTTTTTGCCACGTCACCCATCACAATTATACGAGGCATTTTTAGAAGGCTTTATAATGTTTATAATCTTGAATGTATTGTGGAAGTTTGAAAAAATAAGAAACCGCACAGGCTTCATCTCAGCAATGTTTGTGTTGTTATATGGGGTGTTTAGGGCAGTGGTTGAAAATTATCGCCAGCCAGACGCACAACTTGGCTTTTTGTTTGCAGGTTTAACCATGGGACAATTATTATCATTTCCTTTTATCATAACAGGCCTGGTGGTAATCTTTTATAAAAAGAAATAACCTTGACTCTGCCACAAAATAATATATAAATAACATATGGCAGAAATAATCACATTCGGCTGCAGGTTAAACGCCTTTGAAAGCCAAATTATAAAAGAAAAACTATCACATTTAGATGACGTAATTGTGGTTAATACCTGCACGGTTACATCTGAGGCAGCCCGTCAATGCAAACAAAAAATCAGAAAATTAAAAAAAGAAAATCCCACAAAAAAAATCATCATAACAGGATGCGCAGCCCAAACCAACCCAGATGAGTTTAACCAAATGGCAGAAGTTGACCTTGTCTTAGGCAACATTGAAAAGCAAGAAATAGAAAAATATATCTCAAAGACAGGAGGTATAATAACCTCAGACATTTTTGAGACTTATGGCTACGACAAGCACATAATCACAGGTTTTGAGGGCAGAAAAAAAGCCTTTGTCCAAATTCAAAACGGTTGCAATCATCGTTGCACATATTGCATAATTCCATACGCCAGAGGCAACTCACAAAACATTAAAGAAGAGCATATAATAACCCAAATCAATAAATTAATAGATGAAGGGTTTGAAGAAATCTGCTTAACAGGTGTAGACATCTGCTCATATCAACCAAGCTTAAAAACATTAATCTTACAAATATTAAAAAAAACAAACTTAAAAACCCTAAGCCTTGGCTCTCTAGACCCTGCAGCTATTGATGATGAATTCATAAAAATATTAGACAACTCACGCATTCTGCCATATTTTCATTTGTCAATCCAATCATTAGATGATATGGTCTTAAAAAGAATGGGCAGAAGGCATAATGTTGCAAAAGTTTTAGATATTTGCAAAAAATTAAAAACAATAAAAGATACAAAACTAGGAGCAGACTTTATCTGTGGCTTTCCAACAGAAACAGATGCACAACATCAAAATACTATCAACAACACCATAAAATCAGGTATTGACCAATTGCACGTCTTCCCATATTCTATAAGACAAGGAACCCCAGCGGCAAAAATGCCACAAGTAGACAGCAAAACAAAAACACAAAGAGCAAAAGAGTTAAGAAATGTTAAAATGGATAAATAATTTACTTGGCAACAAAAAAATAGATGACAAGACCCTAGAGGAACTTGAAGAAAGTTTGATAATTGCAGACGTTGGCATAAACGCAACAGATGAGATAATTCAAAAGTTTAAAGACCAACACTTAAACAAAGACATTAACATAAAAAAGCAGCTCGCAACATATATTACAAATATTTTAGAACACTCAGAGCAAACCATAAAATATGTTGATAAAAAACCATTTATTATAATGGTTTCAGGCGTTAATGGCGCAGGCAAAACCACAACAATCGGCAAACTTGCAAACATATATAAAAAACAAGGCAAACAAGTTTCT
>CAYJIO010000039.1:0-8232 GCA_964370255.1 uncultured Azospirillaceae bacterium | reverse complement strand
AGCTATCGTTAATAACAAATAGCGTCTGGCAAAAAGCAAGCAATCATTTTGGATGTGTCCTTAATTAAGTTGCTTCTTTGTTGTTATAGGCGCTGATTTTACCCCAGCGCCTTTTTCATATGAATTGTATCAAAGCTATATGTGCTGCCCTCTATCTCAACATTATATACTTTTTCAAGAGTGGCAATAAAGCCGTTCTTTTTATATAATCCAACAGCTGCTTCTTGAGTTTTTGTAACGTGCAAGTCAAGTGTCCTAAAGCCATTTTCAACAAGCAATATATGCAACTGAATAAATAAGTTATAAAGTTTATAAAAATATTAATTAAAACATTTGTTTTTTATTTATAAAATATTATATTTATATTCTGAGTAATTAAATAAGGAAAGTATAATGAAAAAAATTAACAAATATATTGCAAATCTAACTGTTTGGAATGCAAAATTGCACAACCTACATTGGAATGTAACAGGCAAATCTTTTATGCCAGTTCATGAGTTTACAGAAGGGCTTTATAATGAAGTTTTCACCCAATATGATGACGTTGCAGAGTCTCTTAAAATGAAAAATGAATTTCCGGTAGTAAAATTGGCAGATTGCTTAAAGCTTGCCACTATACAAGAGCTTGACTCAAAAGATTATAGCGATTCTGAGGTCTTAAAAATTGTAGAAAAAGATATGATAATGATGCAAGATCTGGCTAAAGAAATCAGAGAAGAAGCAGACAAAAAAGGAGATTTCTCTACCGTTGCAATGTTTGAGGAATATGTTGCATCTTATGCAAAAAACTTATGGTTTTTAAGAGCAATGAATAAATAATAAAAAAAGGTCAGGGTTTATAAAAATGGTTTCTGTAGTAAAGTTATAAACCCTGATAAGTTTTTATTGTTTTTGCCCATAAATTTCAATTTTATGGCCAAGCATTTTATAACCACATTCTTTGGCAATCGCTTCTAATAATTTATCAAGTTCTTTATTGTCAAACTCAATAATCTCAGTTGTGTTTATATCAACAATATGATGATGATGATTATCTCCATCAATTTTTTCAAAAACAGGTTCCAAGTCCAAAAACTCAGACTTTTCAACCAAACTAAGTTGGCATAAAGTATTAAGGGTTCTATAAACAGTTGCAAGCCCAATTTTGCAGTCAATTTCTTTTGCTTTTTCAAATATCTTAGAGATTGTTAAGTGCTCATTACTTTCTTCAATTACTTTGAATATAGCAAGCCTTGCGCTTGTAATGGCGATTCCGTTTTCTCTAAATGTTTTTTCAAAATTGTTCATAACCCCTCCCTGTTTGAGAAAGATTATCATTTTCATCTTATATGTCAAGATTTATTTTACTCTAATCTGTTGATATAATCCCAATCTCCTTGACACAACAAGGCATTTTGATAAACTATAACATATTTTAATGGAGCAAACACATGAAATTAACCATATCAACAGCCCCGCACATAACATCACCACAAACGACACCTTCAATAATGAAAGATGTTATAATTGCTTTAACTCCAGCATTATTAGCTGCAATAATATTTTTTGGCATAAATGCCCTAATAGTTATAGCAACTTCTGTTGCCTCGTGTGTATTTTTTGAGTATTTTATTGCAAAACATTTGTTAAAGTCAAACAACACAACAAAAGATTATTCTGCAATCATAACAGGCTTGCTTCTTGCTTTTAACTTGCCATCAACAATTGCAGCACCAATAGTTGTTATAGGTGCTTTTATATCAATAGTGGTTTGCAAAATGGCTTTTGGTGGCTTAGGCAAAAACCTTTTTAACCCAGCTCTTGTCGGCAGAGCTTTTTTGTTTATTTCATTTCCTGCGGCAATGACTTATTGGACAGTTCCTCAATCATTTAGTTTTATACAAACAGACGCACAAACAGCCGCCACAACCTTAAGTATATTAAAAAGCTCAAAAGATTTAATAAATCTTCCAACATACATGGACTTGTTTTTGGGCAATAGGGGCGGTTCTTTAGGGGAGACCTCTGTGCTTGCAATGCTTATTGGCTTTGTTTATTTGTTGCACAAAAGAATAATTTCTTGGCATATTCCAATCATCTATATATCAACAGTTTTTCTTTATTGCACACTTTTTTATATTATTACAAAAGACCCAATGTATCTACCACTATATCAAATTCTTGCAGGAGGTTTAATGCTTGGCGCCATTTTTATGGCAACAGATTATACAACCAGCCCAATGAGCAAAAAAGGTCAAGTTGTCTTTGCCGTAGGCTGCGGCCTTTTAACCTGTATTATAAGGTTTTATGGCTCATATCCAGAAGGGGTATCTTTTGCAATTTTAATAATGAATGCCTTTGCCCCAATCATAGATAAATACACCCCTCAAAGATTATTCGGAGCAAAAAAATGAAAAACTTCTTAAAAATGTCTTTGCCATTAATAATAATCTCTTGCTTATGCGCTGGCATATTAGGATATACTTTTCAAATAACCAAAGAGCCTATAAAAGAAGCAAAAAACAAAGCCCAGCTACACGCAATAGCAGAGGTTATTCCAGAAGAGTTTGACAACAACCCCTTTGCAGAAAAATTATTAATCAGGGGTGATAACAAAAGAGATATCTTAGAGCTATATCCTGCAACAAAAGAAGGACAATTTGTAGGAGTTGCAATAAAAACCACTTCTCAGTCTGGCTTTGGTGGCAAAATAGAGCTTATTGTTGGCTTTTATATGGACGGCAGAATAAACAAATTTAAGCTAATCTCTCATAAAGAAACTCCTGGGCTTGGCACAAAAGTAGAAGATACAAAATTTATGACCCAATTAAATGGCTTTAATCCAAGATATGGCGTCCTTAAGGTCAGACAAGATGGTGGCGATGTAGACGCCGTAACCGCTGCAACCATATCATCAAGGGCAGTCCTAGAGGCAATAGATAAAGCATATAATAAATACCAAAAATACAAGGAGAACAGGTAATGAAAGAGCGTTTGCTAGAGGGCTTGTTTAAGAATAATCCAGTATTTGTAATGTTACTTGGAATGTGTCCCACTTTGGGCGTTACAACATCTATGATAAATGGTTTTGGCATGGGCATTGCAACATTTATAGTTTTATTAATGTCAAATGTCTTAATATCAGTATTAAAAAAGGCGATTCCAACAGCTGTCAGAATTCCTTGCTATATTGTTTTAATCGCAAGTTGTGTTAGTGCAATAGAGCTTTTAATGCAAGCATATACCCCAAGCCTCTATCAGTCATTAGGCATTTTTATTCCGTTAATTGTTGTCAATTGCTTAATCTTGGGCAGAGCAGAAGCATATGCCTCAAAAAACACAATAACAAACTCAATCTTAGATGCGTTGTTTATGGGCATTGGCTTTATGTTTGCCTTAACATTACTGGGCGCAATAAGAGAGATTTTAGGAGAGGGGGCAATTTTGGGTCACAAATTTATTCCAGAAGATGTCCCAACAATGTTATTGTTTATAATGCCCCCAGGAGCCTTTTTGGCATTGGCCGGACTGATTATAGGCGTTAATAAATTAAAGCAATAACAAAAAATTCCCCGTAATGTAGGGCGGGGGTTTGCTCCCGCCGTAGGGTGTGCCGAAGGCAACGGGGTGTGATCACATAAAAGGAGAACAAAAAATGGAATATGTATTAATTTTTATATCATCAATATTTGTAAACAATATTGTCTTGTCTCAGTTTTTGGGCATCTGCCCATTTTTGGGTGTTTCAAAAAAAATCTCAACTGCAATGGGTATGGGAACGGCGGTTGTCTTTGTAATGACACTTGCAACAATAACAACACACATTGTTTATCATCAATTATTGGTTCCAAACGACTTAGCTTTTATGACTACGGTTGCATTCATTTTGGTTATTGCAAGCTTGGTGCAGATGCTTGAGATAATGCTTAAAAAAATTGCCCCAGCATTATATGGTGCACTAGGAATTTTCTTGCCTTTAATCACAACAAACTGCGCAATCCTAGGTGTTGCGATTTTAGTCTTAAACAAAAATTATGACATGTCCAGAGCCATTGCTTTTGCAATTGCAAATGGCGTTGGGTTTACTTTGGCAATTGTTTTGTTTGCTGGCTTAAGAGAAAGGTTAGATGAGGCAAAAATACCAAACGCAATAAAAGGCGCCCCAATATCTTTGATTATAGCTTCATTATTATCTATGGCATTTATGGGTTTTGTTGGGATTGGAAGTTAATAGTTGCTTTGTTTCCATTTGCATCAAAAAAATAATCAGTTGTAATAGAAAGTCCTGCGCCGTCAATTAAAAACAACGTTTGCACACTATTCTTGCCAAATGTGTTGCGTCCAAACACTTTTGCTCTCCCGCTCTCAGATAAGACAAATGCAATCAATTCTGCAGCTGAAGCCGTTTTTTCATCAACCAAGACAGAAACAGGCTTATAACCAAACACATCTCCTTCTAAAGCCTGATACATATTAACTTTTTTGTCTCTTCCAATTGTTGTAAAGATTATTCCACCATCAACAAAAAGGTTTATGATATTAACAGCGCTTTTAAGGCTGCCTCCCTGATTGCCACGCAGGTTTAGGATAACTTCTTTTGCATCTGCGTTTTTTTCTATGCTTGTTTTAATAGAGTTATACGTTGTTTCATTAATATTCTTTGCAGTTATATATAGCTTGTCACCTTCAAGTTTTGCATTAAAATTTCTTTTATACTCAAGTTTATAATCCTTAAAATTTGCAACACTATAAAAATGACTTGACTTGTCATCAATCTCTGCAACAGAGTTTGTTAATAAAATTGAATCTAAGCTAAACTCTTTTTTTCTCAAAATTGGAGATACATTAATAGCATCTGCAATAACTTTATTGCTCAAAGTGCTCCACTCTTTTGCCCCATTTTCTTTTGGTTTGGAATATATCTTTATTTTTTTTGCCATATAATATAAAGATAATTTCTCCCCATCATTTGCAATAGATATATTTTTATCAATATTTTTTAATGACTTAAGTGTGCTAACAGCAAGTTCTTCAACAACATTTCCTTTTATATAATGGGTTTCAAATATCTTATAAACGCTATTAATCAAACTGCTTTCATATGCAAAAGCTTGGTTGCAAAACATCAATATTACTGCAAGTATAATTTTTTTCATTTAAGCCTCATAATAAGCGGGGTATGATCAGATGGCTTTTCTAAAGCTCTTAGTTCTTTATTAACAAAGACGTCATCAAGCTTGTCAACAAGGGCAGGGGATATCAAAAAATAATCAATCCTCATGCCATTGTTTTGCCTAAAAGCCTGATGCATATAATCAAAAAAAGTATATCCTTCTTTGTGCGGGTGCTTTGCTCTATATGCATCATATAAGCCAAGGTGCTCAAGTGCAAAAAACCTTGCTTTTACATCTGGCAGATACAAAGCGTTTCCGATATATGGTTTTTCATTATAAACATCGTCAGCGCTTAAAATAACATTAAAGTCGCCACCTAAAATAACATTTTTATAATTTTTAATCAAATTTTTTGCATGCTTATATAAAGCCTGCATAAACCTAAGCTTATAACCATATTTATTATCATCAAAAACAGGATTCCCATTTGGCAAATAAATTGAGGCGATTACAAAGCTTTGCCCACCAACCTCAAGCTCTGCCTGAATATATCGAGAGCTTGCATCTTCAAAGTCTGGCAGTCCATATAAAACATTTTTAAGCTTGTGTTTTGATAATATTGCCACCCCATTATAAGACTTTTGCCCAAAGATTTTGGCATCATATCCGCAAGCATTAACCTCAAAGAGCGGAAAATTTGCATCTTCGCACTTAATTTCTTGCAACAAAACAACATCCAAATCAGATGATTTAAGCCAATTTGTTAATATTTCAAGCCGTGCATTTACAGAATTAATGTTAAAAGTTGCTATTTTCATATAAAAAATATATCACTTGTTAATTGATTGTAAAGTATTTTGATTTATAATTGCAAAAAAAGGAGAATAAAATGTTTCAAGAATTTGAAGAAAATGATAAATCAGAAGAATTTTTAAGTGATTTTAGAAATAAAATTAATCAACAATCACTAGCATCTTTTCAAGAAAAAAAAGAAGAGGTTGCTCGCTCAAAAAATATATTAATAGGGGCTTTGTCAGGCGTTGTTCTTGCAGGAATTGTTGGCTTTATTGCATTTTCTCCAAGATATGAGGGAGAACAAAATAAGGAGCTTCCGGTTATAAGACGTCCTCAAACGGCAGTTAAGGTTCAGCCTTTAGAGCCAGGAGGGATGGAAATAGCAAACAAAGACAAAAGCATCTATGATATAATAGAAAAAAAGGTTGATGACACAAACCAAACTGTTGAAAGCATTTTGCCACCACCACAAGAAGTTAAAGCTCCTGTTGTTGCAAAAGCTGATGAGACAGTTTCTGTAGAAGATATTATAAACGAGGCAGAAGCAAAAGCAAAGCCAGAGGCTGAAGCAAAAATAGAAGCTAAAGCGGCAGAAGAAAAAACTGCTGCAACAGCTCCTGCACCTGCGCCACAAAAAACTGCAGAAAAAATAGACATTCCAAAACCAGTTGCAATAAAACAACCAAAAGCAGAGCCAAAAAAACCAGCTCCTGAGCAAAAAACAAAAGATGTTGCTCCCATAAAAACAGCAGCAACTGCAAGCAAAGGTCAATGGCAAGTTCAGATTATGTCTTCTCAAAACAAAAAAGCAATTGAGACAAGCAAGTCTTCACTTGCAAAAAAATATTCTGCATTAAAAGGTGTTCCTATTTTTATAGAGGATGCAATCATTGCAGGTAAGGGCACTTTTTATCGCCTCAAAGCTGGTGCTTATAAAACAAAACCAGAGGCAGAAAAACTTTGTTCTGACTTAAAAAAATCTGGACTTAGCTGTTTTATAAAGCAAAAATAATGCTCTTAAAATTAGCAATAAATATATTACCAATTTTTATAGCCATCATCGCTCATGAATATGCGCACGGATACGTTGCAAACAGACTGGGCGATGATACCGCTAAAAAAGCAGGGAGGCTATCATTAAACCCGCTCAAGCACATAGATGTTTTTGGTACACTGATATTGCCCCTAGTTTTAATATTTGCTCAAGTTGGCTTTGTTTTTGGCTGGGCAAAACCTGTTCCTGTAAATAAAAGCAAGTTAGAAAACCCAAAAAGAGATATTTTTTTAGTCTCAATTGCAGGGGTGGTTGCCAATATATATCTTGCACTTATATCTGCATTGTTTGTTTATTTGTGCTCGTTTATTCAAGCGCCATATTTGCAAGGGGTATTAAGTTTGTTTTTTGTAAATATGGTTGTTTTTAATATTGTTATAATAGTTTTTAACATCTTGCCGATTCCACCTTTAGATGGCTCAAAAATTATGCTTGGCTGGGTAGATAAGCCATGGGCAAAAAAATATCTATCAGAAGATAAATATGGTCTTTTGGCAATTGTAGTTTTGGCATTTATTCTACCATTCTTGAATATAAATATTTTCTCTACATATATGATAGGTGTTTCAAAGTTTTTAATTTCTTTTTTGATATAAAAAAAGGGCGTTCTGTTGCTAGGTGCCCAAGACCCCACTTTACTAATACCAATTAATAAAGGATTTTATTCGTCGCACACTACTATTAAGCAGCTACAGCAACTGGCGCAATATTATCATTTGCGTTTATTTATGTTTGAACCGATAACGGTGGTATATCGCCGAACACAGATATTATTTTTACTGACCGACATCAAGCCTATTTCACCCCCCTTAAAGTATGGTATTTGTGATTCGTAAATTGTTATTTGTAGTTGATTATTTTAATAATCCAGAAAGCATTTTTAGAATGTCGACCACTTCTTTATCAATTATTTTATGCTCTTCTGAGGAAATGTATTTTAAATCTCTTGATAGCAATATTTGATATTGCAACTCAGCTGCAGAGCCTCTTGCAATGCTTGCAAAGTGTTTAAATTCTTGTTTGCCTACTCTGGCGCTTCCTTCTATTAAATTAGAGTTTATAGAAACAGCGCTTCTTCTGATCTGAGAAACAAGTCCGTAAATTTCACATTTTGGAAACTTACTCGTAATCTCATATAGCTTTAATGTTATGCTGTGTGTTTTTTTATAAACATCTAAATCATAGATTGTCATATTATCTCCATACTAATTACAAACAACTAATTACAAATTACAAATTGGTGGAGGTGCTGGGTACCGCCCCCAGGTCTGCCTATCCTATTTTATAACC
>CAYJIO010000038.1:0-8258 GCA_964370255.1 uncultured Azospirillaceae bacterium | reverse complement strand
TCTTCCCGCAGATAAGCCATCTTCTGCTTAAAACCCACAACCAGCATGCATTGAGTGTCAGACTTTCTTATTCAACCGATTAATAATCACCCCAACATTCCCCAAACCTTGCGTTACTCAACTATCTTGCTTTCATCAGAAATAGGGTTGCCAATGCCTTTTCTTACGACACCTGCTTTTACATATCCCATTTGCCCATCATCAATCATCACGCGTAACCAAACTTCATCAGGAGTAATCCCTGTTACCCTAACCGTTTGTCCCCTAACCCCTTGTGCAAGGCTGTCAAACTTCTCAGAAGGGCCAAACTTTATCACAACATCAAAACCTAAATGATAAAGCATTTTATCATCATTCAAATCAACCGGATAATTTATAATCTTGCCAATGTCAACATCGTCAACAATCTGTCTTCCGTCCCAAAGCTCAACTTTTTTAAAATATTCAACCTCTTTGTTATAAGAAAACAAATTATAATTACCGGCATATTTATTAAGAGCAAGAATCAACCCCATAGCCAAAACAATAAAAAAAGGCAAAAACCTATAAGACTCAAGCCTTTTATAATGCCAAGTTTTTTGCTTTGGCACCATAACCCCTATATCATTAGCCCAACTGACAATAAGCTCTTTTTCCTCTTTATTTGCAAACTCTGTTGCTTGCAGAGCATATATAACAGCCAATTTTTGTTTGCCTTCAAAATAACAGGCCAACGCATTATGCAAAAGCATTTGCAAGTTTGCCTCTTTAGAAAAAAGCTTAGAGGTATAATTTTTTATATCAAACAAAGATTTTAATACAACACCTATTGCCTCACTCTCAGAGCATATAATCTTTTTAACCTTGCCAGATTTATATATATTTAGCACTCGCAAGTCTGTTGCCTCTTGCCCTTTTATGTTTTTATATACTTTCAAAACATTCATATCAGGCGCTGGAGGCATTTTATAGGCAACACAAAACACATCATAATTTTTTCTGCTTTCATCATCAGACAACACGTCATACGCAACAGAAATATGCTGAAACTTCTCCATAGCCAATGGTGTTTTATTATGGTCAGGATGCCAAATTTTTGCCAAATCTCTATATTTCTTTTTAATCTCAGCATCACTTGCATTCTGACTAACGCCCAAAACTTTATAATAGCCTAAAACATCGCTCATTCTTCACTCCTCGCTTCATAACTTTTAATCTTTTTTGCAATATTAAAAATATCTATACTAGCATCAGAATTTGGGTATCTATTTATTATAGAAACCTTATTCCTAATTGCATCCTTGACCCTAGAATCTTTTCTTATAATTCCAAGCAATTTTGGCTTAATGCCAAGATTTTGATAACAAGCCTTATATATATTGTCAAAAACTCTTTTTCCATCAACATAAGAGTTTGCAAAATTTATGATAATCTCAACATCTTTTTCTATATTGTTTTTTATAATGTCAAAGCAATTAACTACCGAGCTAGGCTCATCATTACATAAAACAACCAGCCTATCAAACTTATAATAAACACTTGTTTTTTGAGGGATATCAATAATAAGGTTGTCATAATCATTTGATATAATTGCCAAATCCTCAAACAAAATATTAGCACGCCCCTGAGGAACTTCCTTTAATTTTATAATACCCCCCGCAGATGATATTATATCAAAAAAAGGCTTTTTATTTTCAACAACAATTTGGTTAAGTGTTTTTTGGTTCGTCAACACCATAGGAATTTCATCTGACAAATTAAGATTTAATTGCTCATTAATATTATCTGCACCCAAGTCTGCATCAAAAAACAAGACTTTGTTTCTGATATATGCAAGCGCAAAAGCAATTGACGAGGCAACAAATGTTTTGCCTAAAGAAGGCTTGGCAGATGTAATTGCAATAACGTTTGTCATTCCGCTCACAATGGCCACCTAGGTCTTGGCTTAAACGTAATATCATCAATCATACCAAGTCGATATCTCTCAAGCCCCGCCCAAGCAATCATAACTCCGTTATCTGTGCAATAAGCAAGTGGCGGCGCATTAAAGCTTAAACCATATTCATCAGTAATTTTTTGCAAACTTGAGCGAATATACATATTTGCAGCAACTCCACCAGATATAACAAAGTCTTTTCCGTTGGGATAATACTCCTTAAAATATGCACAAGCTTTTTTAAGCTTTGCCCCCAAGCAATCACACACAGCTTCTTGAAAAGACGCACAAATGTCATTTAAGTCAACAACAGAGATTTCTGCGTTTTCAACAGAGCCATCACTTGAAAAAGATGTTATAACTTTTCTAACTGCTGTCTTAAGCCCAGAAAAAGACATATCAAAATCATCTGAATATTGCATTGGCCTTGGCAAAGAAAATCTGTTTTTATTGCCAATTGTAGCAAATTTTTCTATTTTTGGCCCCCCAGGATACTCAAGACCCAGCATTTTTGCAGTTTTATCAAAAGCCTCTCCCACAGCGTCATCAATTGTTGTGCCAAGTTTTTTGTATTGCCCAACTCCCTCAACAACCAAAAACTGACAATGCCCACCAGAAACCAACAATAACAAATAAGGAAACTCTGCATCTGTATTAATCCTTGGGCAAAGAGCATGCCCCTCCAAATGATTAATTGCCAAAAAAGGTTTGCTTAATGAAAAAGCCATAGCCTTTGCCGCAAAAGCACCAACCACAACACCTCCAATAAGCCCAGGGCCGCAAGTTGCAGCAATAGCGTCTACATCATTTAACTCAAGCCCAGATTGCTTTATAGTATCTTCTATAATCTCATCAATATTTTGAAGATGAGAGCGCGCAGCCAACTCTGGCACAACCCCACCATATGCAATGTGTTCTTTTTGTGAGTGTAACTGATGCGCCAAAACCTCACGCTTATCGTTTACAATAGCGCAAGCAGTTTCATCACAGCTACTTTCTATTCCAAGTATTATCATAATGCAAAGTATATATATATCTTTTGATTTGTCAAACCATAATAATTATTACAACCCTGAAAAACTTTGTGTCTAGACATTTTTTATTAACTATTATAATATAATGTTATTACAAAATATTAGGAGAACAAAATGACAAACATTCATCCATCAGCCGTAATTGAACAAGGCGCAAAAATTGACGCAACAGCACAGATTGGCCCCTTTTGTTATGTTTCAAAAGACGCAAAAATTGCTGCAAACGTTCGCTTAATCTCTCATGTTACAATAATGAATGACACAACAATCGGTGAAAACACCGTTGTATTTCCAGGAGCAGTGTTAGGAGCCGGACCACAAGACCACGGCAATGAGTTTAATGAAGGCATAAAAGTCATCATCGGCAAAAACAACGTAATCAGAGAAAACGTAACAATTCAAGCAGGCACTCCAAAAGAAAATTTAACAACAATTGTTGGCAATGACTGTATGTTTATGGTTAACTCCCATGTTGCTCATGACTGCGTTGTTGGCAACAACGTAATAATGACAAACAACGCCGTAATAGGTGGCCACGTTCACCTAGGTGATGGCGTTATCATTGGTGGCAACTCTGCCGTGCATCAATTTGTTCACATCGGAAGACGCGCCATGATTGGCGGCCTAACAGGTGTTGAAAGAGACATTATTCCCTTTGCAATAGCAACCGGAGACAGAGCAAGACTCAGAGGCTTAAACCAAATTGGCTTAAAAAGAAACGGTTTTCCTCCAGAAGAAATAAAATCAATTGTCCGCGCATATATGTTTATATTCAAGGGCAAAGAAGGTTTATTTTCAGAACGACTAGAAACAGCAAAGAAAAAATTTGCTGACAACAAACTAGTTATGGAGCAAATAGAATTTATGTGTTCTTCGCAAAATGGCAAACGCAAAATAATGAAGCCATCAAATGACTAAACTTTGCATCATAGCCGGAGGAGGCAGTCTCCCAAAACAACTTATTTCACATTGCCAAAGCATTGGCAAAGAGATTTTTGTTATAGCAATCAAAGGTAACGCAGACAAAGATCTTTGCCTAAAAAACATAGACCATATGTGGATAAAAATTGGCCAAGCGGGCTCTGGTTTTGCAAAACTAAAAGAACAAAAAATAAATGAGCTCGTAATGATTGGCACCATAAAAAGACCAACCATAAAAGAGCTTGTCCCAGACCTTAAAACCGCAAAATTCTTTGCAAAAATTGCCTTAAAATCATTAGGTGATGACGGCATTCTAAGAGCCTTAATAAATGAGTTCAAGCAAGACGGAATAAGAGTAATAGGCATTCAAGATGTTATGCCAGAAATTTTAATAAAAAAAGGCGTTTTAACCAAACACAAACCAAACAAGCAAAGCCTTGCTGACATCAAAAGAGCCATAGAAGTTGCAACAGAGCTAGGCAAGCTAGACGTGGGGCAAGCCGTTATAGTTCAAGAGGGCTTAGTCCTAGGAGTTGAAGGAATAGAAGGCACCGCAGAGCTTATAAAACGTTGCTCTCAATATAAAAGAAAAGGGCAAGATGGCATACTCTTAAAACTTAGAAAGCCAGAACAAGATTTGCGCGTTGACTTGCCTACCATTGGCCCTAAAACCATTGAAGACGCAAAAAAATATGGCTTGAAAGGCGTTTGCCTCCATGCAGGAAACGGATTAATCGTTGATGAAGAACAAACAATAAAACTTGCAAACAAGCATAAAATATTTTTAATGGGAGTTGATCCAAATGAGTTCAAATAAATTAAAAATATATTTAATAGCAGGTGAGCCAAGCGGAGACTTGCTGGGCTCAAGGCTAATCAACGCGTTTAGAGAAAAAACAAACAATCAAATAAATTTTTTTGGTGTTGGTGGAGACACCATGGAAAAAGCAGGCTTAAAATCATTGTTTGACATTTCAGACTTGGCAGTAATGGGCTTGTTTGAGGTTATTCCAAGCATTCCAAAAGTTTTATCCAGAATAAACCAAACTGTTGCAGACATAAAAGAGAAAAGACCTGATGTCATAATCACAATAGACTCTTGGAGCTTTTCTGCCAGAGTGCACAAAGCCTTAAAAAAACAAAAGATAAATATTCCACAAGTCCATTATGTTGCGCCTCAAGTCTGGGCCTGGAAGAAAAAACGCGCTAAAACTATGTATAAGTATATAGATTTATTATTAACACTCTTGCCATCAGAACCCAAATATTTTACTCCATATAATTTAGATGCCAAATTTGTTGGGCATCCCGTAATAGAGAGCAAAGTTGTTGACGCTAACAAAGAGGATTTTTATAAAAAACATAGTATAAATGATAACAAAAAAATAATAACAATTCTCCCTGGGTCAAGAAAAACAGAAGTAACAAGACTTTTGCCCATATTTATAAAAGTTGCAAAAAAACTGCAAGAAAAAGACAACTCACTTGTCTTTGCCTTGCCAACGGTTAAAACCGTTTCAAAACTTGTCAAAAAAATTGCGAAAGACAACGATTTTGAAGTCATTATTGCAGAAACAGAAGAAGATAGATACAGCGCATTCAAAGCATCTGAGTTTGCCATTGCAGCTTCAGGCACCGTTGCACTAGAGCTTGCAATTGCAAAAACTCCACATCTTGTTGCATATAAGGTCTCTGGTTTAACTGCCTTTATTATAAGAAAAATAGCCAACCTAAAATTTGTAAATTTAACAAACATAATCCTAAATAAAGCAATCATTCCAGAGCTATTACAAGAAGATTGCAATGAAGAACAAATTTATCAAACCTCAGTTGAGCTGTTAGAAAAAAAAGATTTATACAAAAAGCAACTAAAAAAGTTTGAGGACTTAAAAAAGGCTCTAGGTTATAAAACCCAAAGCCCTTCAAAAAACGCAGTTGATGAAATATTAAAAATCATAACTCACTAATTAGTTTATTTTTATTTTCAGCATAAAGATCTATTGCCTCTTTTATAATTCTTTTTGCATCATCAACGTCTAAAAAACTTTCTATCTTAACTTCTTTATGCTCAAGTATTTTATAGTCTTCAAAAAATCTTTGCAATGTTTTTAAGATATGAGGAGAAAGCTCCTTAATTGATGTGTAATGGCAATATTCAGGGTCATCAATATGAACAGCAATAATTTTATCATCAGCCTCACCTTGATCAATCATTTTCATAACCCCAATTGGACGCACTCTCATTAATGATAGCGGATCAACCTTTGCCTGACACAATACCAATACATCTAATGGGTCATTGTCATCGCAATATGTTTGAGGTATAAAACCATAATTTGCAGGATAATGCACAGAAGAATATAAAATTCTGTCAACTTTTAGCATTCCACTTGGTTTATCTAACTCATATTTAATTTGCGAGCCTCTTGGCACTTCAATAATAGCAACCAACTCATCTGGTGCATTTTCTCCAACACTAACACTATGCCATGGATGAAAATTCATTTTGTTTTTCCTTTGCTTCCAATTTTTGTTTCTTGCCCGTTTATAAGTCTTTTAATATTACTATGATGCCTAATAATAACAAGCAATGCAATTGCAGAGTAACATACAGCATAATTTGGCGTTGTCAAGAAAAACGCAAAAACAGGCATTGCCACACAAGCGCTCAACGCAGACAATGATGAATACTTAAAGCTAAACGCCATAACAAGCCACACAGCTAGTGCAAGCAATGCAACAATAGGTTGCGTAAACAAAATAAATCCAAAAGCAGAAGCAACACCTTTGCCTCCCTTAAACTTTAGCCAAACAGGAAAATTGTGCCCAATAACAGCCATAGACCCAGCCAACAAAGACGCAACAATTTTAATATCTTCTGGAGCAAGATGTTTTGCAACAATTGCAACAATACCTGCCTTAAAAGCATCTAAAACAAGCGTTGCAAAGGCCAAATCTTTTCTGCCAGTTCTCAAAACATTTGTTGCTCCAATGCTTTTAGATCCAATTTCTCTAATATCACCAAGACCTGCCATCTTAACCAAGACCAAGCCAAACGGCACAGATCCAATTAAATATCCCAAAACCGCCCACAAAATTAATATAATATCCATAACATTCTCCTCTTAAAACAACTATATCTATTTTTTAAATATTGTCCAGCACAAAAAAAGAGAGTGTAGAACACTCTCTTTTAATAAAGAATAAACTTCTATTCAATCTCAAGGATATTGCTTACTGATCTTTTAATATTCCTAACACATGCAATATTCAAATCAAGCTCTTCTGAAGCTATCAACTCCAAATATTCTTCTTTCAAAAACTTAGCTTGAGCTACAGCTTCTTCATTATCAACTATCTGCACTGCAGCAGATGCCATGATAAAAAGCTTGCAATAAGCAACACCTTTATGTTTTGTCTGGCACACAAGACTTCCTAAACAATCTAAAATTTTTGTTTTATCAGCTTCATATTTTTTCATCGTTTCAAGCGACGGGAGTTTTTATAAGAGGTATCGCTCGCAAGCATTTCTCCACCCTCTGGTTTATAATATATAATATAATATTTTTCTCAAAAAAAAGCTAACTCATTAAGTTAGCTTTGTCAACAATTTTATATTAACTTTAAGGCCTCTTCTAAGGTTGGAATTTTTTCTCCTGACTTAAACTCTTTTGGAAGCGCAATATTTTTTTTGCCTACTTTAAGATATGGACCATATCTACCAACTGCATAAATAATATCTTCTTTACCATTTTTTGTCTTGCCAAGAGTTTGTCCTTGTGGGCGCTCTGCCACACCTTCCAAAAGCTGTTTCGCGCGCTCTAAAGTAATATTAAAAATATTATCAGCCCCAGTTAAAGACTTTGACTTACCACCTTGCTTAATATATGGGCCAAACTTACCAGCATTAACCTCAATACCCTCGCCCAAATCAAACGGCATAGAAACAAGACGTTCTGCTTGAGCAAACTCAATTTCTTCTGGCTCAATACCTTTTGGAAGCGCCACACGCTTTGGTTTCTCAGTTCTTGCTGTTGCATCTTCGCCAAGTTGCAAATAAAAACCGTATGGGCCTTTTTTAAGATACACATTCATATCCTTATATGTGCCAAGAACTTTGTCTTCTGGCCTTGGCTGTGCGGGTTGCCCTTCATCATCACCCTCAACGCCTGTCAAAGGTTTTGTAAATTTGCAATCTGGGTGGTTAGAACAACCCAAAAACGCCCCAAACTTACCAAGCTTAATACCCAACTCACCTTTCTGACAATCTGGGCACAAGCGTGGATTTGAACCATCTTCTTTTGGCGGAAATAAATGATGTTCTAACACTTCGTCAATTTTATCAATAACTTCAGAAATCTTAAGTGGGCTAACTTCTTCTATATTTT
>CAYJIO010000037.1:0-8326 GCA_964370255.1 uncultured Azospirillaceae bacterium | reverse complement strand
TTGCTACTTGGTCAAATAAAACCTTGTCTGTTGCCTCTGTCATACCTGCTTTTGACACCAAAATACCTGCTGCAACCGAGATAATAAGAGCAGGAATTTGAGAAACCAAGCCATCACCAACCGTTAATTTTGTGTATGTTTGGGCTGCGTCTGCAAAGCTCATGTCATTTTGAACCATACCAATAATAATACCTGCAATCACGTTTATAAATGTGATTATTAAGCCTGCAATTGCGTCACCTCTAACAAACTTTGAGGCACCGTCCATGGCTCCGTAAAAAGAGCTTTCTTTTGAGAGTTCTTCTCTTCTTTTTTTTGCCTCTGAATCATCAATTAAGCCTGATGATAGGTCTGCATCTATTGCCATTTGTTTGCCTGGCATTGCGTCTAGAGCAAAACGAGCTGCAACCTCTGCAATACGCCCTGAACCTTTGGTGATAACAATAAAGTTAACCAAAACCAAAATAGCAAATACAATCACGCCAATAATATAATTGTTGCCCATAATAAAGCCACCAAATGCCTCAATCACCTTACCAGCGGCACTTGGGCCTTTGTAACCATCTGCTAATATTAATCTGGTTGAGGCAAGATTAAGTGCCAAGCGATATAGAGTTGTGATTAATAATACAACCGGAAAAGTTGAAAACTCATTTGGCTTTTCTATAAAAATGGCGGTCATTAAAACCAGGCTTGCCATTGTAATAGATAATGCAAGCGCAATATCTAATAACCAAGGCGCCATTGGCAATATTAAGATAACCAATATTAAGATGATGGCAAGAGCAAAGAAGATGTCTCCTCTTTTGGTGGCAGATATCATAAGGTCTTTTATACCTTTGCTACCAAATGCTGATGATAATTGCAATGGTGATGCCATTTATATTAATCCTCTATCTCATATTGTTTTAATTTATTTTTAAGCGCTCTTATAGATATGCCCAAAATTTGTGCGGCAGTGTTTTGGTTGCCAAAATTTTGCTTTATGGTGTCTATAATCATTTTTTTCTCCATATCCGCAAGTGTATTTGTTGGCTGTTTTGAAGAAGGCTCTTGTTTTTGATGAATTAAAGTTATGTCATCTGCTTCTATGTTTTCATTAATGCTCATCAACACGGCTCTGTGCATTGTGTTTTCTAGCTCTCTGACGTTTCCTGGCCAGTTATATGATGCAAGCTTTTGTTCTGCCTCATCTGATAAGGCCTTCATCTCTAGCCCATTTAATTCTGAGTATTTTTTTATAAAATGTTTTGATAATACGGATATGTCATCTGGGCGCTCACGCAATGATGGAATCTCAAGCCCAACAACGTTTAATCTATAAAATAAGTCTGCTCTAAAACTGCCGTCTGCAACATATTTTTCAAGGTCTCTGTTTGAGGTTGCTATTATTCTGGTGTTTACTTTTATGGGGGCTTTGCCGCCTAGTCTATCTATTTCTTTTTCTTGAATTGCGCGCAGTAATTTTGCTTGGATTTTAAGATCCATCTCAGATATTTCATCTAATAGCAATGTGCCTTCTGAGGCTTCTTCAAACTTGCCGATGCGTCTTGCAACAGCACCTGTAAAAGCGCCTTTTTCATAGCCAAACAACTCTGATTCCAAAAGGGTTTCTGGAATGGCTGCGCAATTAACGGCTACAAATTTTTTGGCAGCTCTTTTTGAATTATCATGAATAAAGCGAGAAAAAATTTCTTTACCTGTGCCTGACTCACCAGTTAATAAAACGCTTGCCTCTGAAGGCGCAATTTGACGGGCGATTTTTAATACTTGTTCTGTTTTTTTGTCGCCGTAAATAAGGGCATGGTTTTCTCTGGTGGCGGCGGCTAATACTGCGCCAATTAATTCTGGGTCTGGAGGAAGGGGGATATATTCCTTGGCGCCAGCTTTAATGGCTTTTACCGCTAGTGATGTGTCATTTGCAACGCCGCAAGCAACCGTTGTTACGTTAATTCTTTCATCCTTTAAGGCGGTTACAAATTTATAGACATCTAGTTTAACATCAATCATCACAAGCTCAAATGACTTGCCTGAGCGCAAAATGTTTAAGCCTGTTTGAACGTCATCTGCAAGGCAAACTTGACCACCGCAAGAAATTGCAATTTTACTTGCTGCGCCTATTTGTCCGTTTAATGTGCCGATGATTAAGAGTTCCAAAACGTTTATCCTATTTTGTAATTGATTTTACAATCTCTGTCATTGTAACGCCAAGTTTTTCATCAACTACAACAACTTCTCCTCTGGCTACTAGATTGTTGTTTACGTATATATCTATTGCCTCGCCAACTTTTTTATCAAGCTCTATAATTGCTCCTTTATTAAGGTTTAAGAGGTGGTTTACTTTTATGTTGGTTTTGCCAAGAATTGCAGAAACCTTTACAGGAATGTCATATATTGCCTCTAAGTCTTTGACACTTGTAATTGATTTGTCATCTGAGTCTTGCTTTGATAATAGTGGCTCATTATCTTCAATGTTTGCTTCTGCTAGCTCATCTAGATTTAAGTTTTTTTCCATATTTTTATCCCCTTTTTATGCTTTTATAATTTCTTGAATTGCTTTTTTGTTGTCTTCTTGATTTAAGGCAACACCACCATAGCTCCATAAGACCTTGCAGTCTAGCTCTGAGATTGTCTCATCTTTTATTATAGATATTTTGCCCTCAAAATCATTTTGATGCGCAAGCTTTGCTACAATTTCTCCAACTTCTTTTATGTTATTTGGATTAAGGTGGATTGCAAGCTTTTTTTCTGTTTTAAAATTTTGGAAGTTTTCTTCCAAAAAAGTTTCTATAATTTTTTTAGCTTCATTTTTTTGTAGAGTTGGCACAAGTTTTTCTATAATTATTGAACATAGTTTTTGAGTCTCTTGTTGTTGTTGAGCTTTTTGGCCATCGTCTGATTTTAGTAATTGTAATAATTGTGATGATATGGCCTGCATTAAGGTATGTTCTTTTTTTTCTTCTGCCTCTTGCGCTTTTAATAAGCCTTTGTGGTATCCGTCATTGGCTGCTTTTTGGACTTTGTCTTCTAACTCTTGTTGGTTTATTGTCGTTTGAGGAATCGGGTTTTGCTTATTTTCTGCAACGGGCTCTTGAGTTGCAATGACAAACTCATCTTGCGATGCCTGAAAAACAGATTGGTCAACAGCCTCCTCTTTTTGAATGGGGGAGATAATAAAATTGTCAAACATAAATTTTTTTAATTCTGCCATTTTTAATATACCAATGCATCTCCGTCATCTCCATCGTTGATGACAATTTCTCCGTTATTTGATAATTCTTTTGCCAAGCTTACTACGTATTGTTGAGCGTCTTCAACTTCTTTTAGTCTAACAGGGCCCATTGCTTCCATATCTTCTTGAATGATTTTTCCGGCACGAGTTGACATATTATCAAAGAATAATGATTTGATGTTGTCTGATGCAGATTTTAGAGCGACTGCAAGTTTTTCTTTGTCTAGAGAGCGCAACAATACTTGAATGCCTGTGCCGTCAATTCTTGATAAGTCCTCAAACGTAAACATTAATGATTTTACGCGTTCTGCACTTTCTTTGTTTCTGTATTCTAGTGCTTCCATAAATCTTGATTCTGTTGTTCTGTCTAATGAGTTGAAGATGTCTGCAACCATTTCATGGCTGTCTCTTTGAGCTTGTTTTGAAAGATTTGACATAAACTCTTTTCTTAAGGTTTCTTCAAGCCCGTCTAAAACTTCTTTTTGGATAGAATCCATCTTAAGCATTCTTAAGACAATTTCCATAGCAAGGTTCTCTGGCAATAAGCCAATGACTTTTGCAGCGTGGTCTGATTTTATTTTTGATAAGATAACAGCAACTGTTTGTGGGTATTCGTTTTTTAGATAATTTGCTAATACATGCTCATTAACGTTGCCAAGTTTATCCCACATTGTTCTACCTGCTGGGCCTTTGATTTCTTCCATAATAACGGCTACTCTGTCTTTATCTAGAGTTTTTAATAACAATCTTTCTGCGGTTTCAAATGTGCCGATTAATGATGTTGGAGATGAAAGTTTTTCTGTAAACTCTTTGAAAACACTTTCTAAAACAGAAGAGTTAACTTTGCCCAAAGATGCCATTACGATTGAAAGCTCTTTGATTTCTTCATCATCAAGTAAAGAAAACAAGCTTGCAGATCTTTCTTCATCAAGTGCTAGCATTAAAATTGCTGCTTTTTGCTGTGGAGATATTAAGCTATAATCATCTATTGTGTTTGGTTTTTTCATCTTTGTGTATCCTTAATCTTCTTTGCTTGTGTATAGCCAGCTTCTGATGATGTTTATTGCATCTTCTGGGTTCTTTTCAACCAAATCATTAATGCGCTTAAGTGATGAGGCCTTAACCCTGCCCTCAAAGTTTTGCATTGAGACCATTTCATCTATCATATTTTCATCTTCATTTAAGAAGTTTGACAATAATAGGTTGTCATTGTCTATGCCATCACCTGCAAATTGAGCTTGTTTGCCGGTGGCAAATGCTGTGTTTATTAATGGTTTGATAACAAGCATTATTACCAATATTGCAACAATTGCGACACCTAAGTTTTCTGAGATTTTTAATAACTCTGATTTTGTTAAGCCAAGTGCTATGGTTGGCTCTTTTAAGTCTTGCTCTGCTATGATGTCATTTGGTGCGAATCTAAGGTTTTTAACCTCTATTAAGTCACCCCTGTTTGGGTCATAGCCAACTGCTGATTTAACTAAGGCTGAAATGCTTTCAAGCTCTTCATCGGTTCTTTGGTTATAGACGAACTCTCCGTCATTGTCTTTTGAGTAAAAACCGTCTACTAAAACTGCAACAGAAACTCTTGTAACAATGCCAGAGGTTCTTACTTTGTTGGTTGTTACTTTTGAGATTTCATAATTTGTGGTCTCTTCTGTTCTGGAATTTGTTTGGTATTGAGAGTTGTTTGCTGAAACAACGTCTGCATTTGGAATGTTTTGAGACACGCTAACAACCCCTTGCGGAGAACCGCTAACGCCTTCTTCTGTAATGCTTGCTTGAGAACGCACTACTTGTGTGTCTGGGTCAAAGATTTCTTCATTTATAACAACTTGGTCAAAGTCCATATCTAGATTAACTGTTGCTCTGACTTTGCCTGCGCCTAAAGTTTTTTCTAATAATGATTGGAGGTTTGCCGCCATCTTTTTTTCTTGATTTAGTTTAACAACGTCATTGTTAAGTGTGCTCATGGCTTCTGGGTCATCATAATTGTTGGTTAAAAGTTTGCCATTTGCGTCTACTATTGCAACGTTTTTAACGTCTAGTTTTGGAACAGCTGCTGCAATTAATTTTTGGATTGATTGGATTTCTGCCATTGAGAGGCTGCCACGTTTTGTTTTTATGACAATTGAGGCTGATGGCTCTTGCTCTTGTTTTGAAAACATTTCTCTTTTTGGCAAAACCAAGTGCACTCTTGCTGACTTGACGTTTGACATGCTTCTGATTGTTCTTGAAAGCTCTCCTTCTAAGGCTCTTACTAAGTTGACGTTTTGAACAAAGCTTGTTGAGCCCAAAGAATCGGCACTGTCAAAAATCTCATAACCGACATTTGCGCCAGAAGAGTTAAGTGCAAATTCTGCTGTGTTTATTCTAAGTTGGTTGATTTGGTTTCTTGGAACAAGGATTTCTGCACCGTTTTTTGCGGTTTTATATTCAACACCGGTGGAATCTAAGTGTTCGGTAATTTGTTTGGCGTCTAAAAGCTCTAAGTCTGTATATAATACTGCGTATTCAACACTAGAGCCTCTTGTTATTAAATAAACAAAAAGACCCAATAAAAACACTACTATTGACGCTAAAGCAACTAATCTTCCCATTGATAAGTTCTTTAGAGTTTCTATAAAATTACTCACGTTATTTTCCCCAAGTTTTTTTAAAATAATTAATTTTCCCTTAATTGAGAATATAAACCAATAAAAATTTTATAGTATTATTTTTTTTACTTGCTAACAAGAAATTTTATATGCTTTGAAAAACAAAGATATATTTGTGCTTGGGGAATTATAAGGCGGGAATAAAGCCCGCCTTATGTTGTGTTATTTTATACCATATTTGTTAGTTCTTGAAGCATCTCATCTGATGTTGTAATAATCTGAGTTGCTGCAGAGTATGCACGTTGGGTTACAATCATATTTGAAAACTCTGTTGCGATGTCTACTGTTGAGCTTTCTAATGATTGAGATTGGATTGAGCCACTGCCGTTTGTTGTTGCTCTTTTTAGGACTGCATCACCAGAATAGTCTGTTGCAATCCAAGAGTTGCCAGATAAGCTTTCCATTCCCTCATCGTTTGCAAAAGTTGCTAGAGGCAAGATTGCAATTGGACGAGTTTCTCCGTTGTCAAACAATGCTGTAACAATGCCTGATTCATCAACAAAAACGTCTGAATATGTACCAAATTTTGCACCGTCTTGTTTGTTGTAGTTGGTTGAAAATGCGCCTGATAATGATGTTAAGCCGTCTGATGTGCCAACGTTGCCTGAGAATAATGTAATTGGGGTTGATGGATCAACACCTGCGCCCATATTCTCTGCACCATTTGACCAAACGATGTTCATTGCGTCTGTATAAAAATATTTTGGGGTTCCGTTTGCATTAAAGCGAACTGATGGCACAATCGAGCCTTCTTCTAATGCAGTATCTAAGCCGTTTGCGTAGAATTTTGAGCAAACAGTTGCATCTCCACCTGTATAGTTAACCCAATCACCACTTGTAACAACACCAGTAGCGGGATCTTCTGATCCTGGTCTATATCTGCCGTCTACACCTGCAACTGTTGTTGAGAATGTAATATCTCCGCCAGAGCCTGAAGGCAAGATTTCTAATGATGAGCCTGATATTACAAATCTTGATGGTTCATCTGCATTTCCTTTAATGGCTGAGTCAAGATTGTCCATAGTTTCTTTTAAGGTTGCACCGACCTGAACTTGTGCTGTGCCTGCAGCAGGAGCTCCTGCAACAAACTCAAACGTAACGCCGCCTAAAGTAATTGTGTTGCCTACGGCAGGATTTGTAGAGAAGTTCATAACTGCGCCGTTTTTAATGTTATCTGAGATTGCATCAATAGTAAATTGTCCTGTTGGCAAACCTGTGTCTGGGTGTGGGTTGGTTGCTGTTTGCACACAATTTGTTGTTTTTGACGCATCTATTGAAATAGACTCACCCATTGTTGATTGCGTAATTAAAACTCTTTCTCCGTCTGCTTGGAATCTGTCTCCTGATAATTGAGTGTTTTGTAATTGTTCTGCAAATGCTTTTGTAAAATCATTTGTTGAAAGAAGACCATCTAAATTAACCGCAACACTGTCTGCTGGAGCTGTTGCTGGCAGAACACCGCCATTTGTAAAATAATATGATGTGCCATTTACAACCACGCTTGAGCCGTTTTCTGGAATGCCTGTGAATTCTAATTGACCCATTGCGCTATAAACGTCTGGCGTTAAGCTGCCGTTTTTGTTGGTGCCTGTTAATGATACGGTTGCAGAACCACTTGGAATTGATGAAGACATCTCCCAACCATTGGCACTTGTTTTTGTATAATTAAGCGCAATGTTGCTTGCATTACCCAAGCTATCATAAATAAGAGCAGAAACAGAGTGTCTGCCACCTGCGGCTGCGTCTGCTGGGTTGTAAATTGGGTCTCCAGATGGCAGGTTTGCACCATAAGATATTTGCTTGGTTGGAGTTGCTGTGCCACCAATAGAAGTTAAATTAATTGGTTTTAAGTTGGTGTTATCAACAATGTTGTCGTTGATATATACGGTATCTCCATTTGTGTCATAATAAGCCTTCATATAATTAACGCCACCAATTTCTACGATTGAGGCATTTGGGTTGCCGTCATAAGGCAATAAAGACCAACCTTGAAGATAAAAACCACCTGTGTTAACCAAGTATCCTTGGTTATCAATAGAGAAGTCACCAGCACGAGTATATGCCCACATATCACTATCAGATGGATTGGCCGCTGTGTTTACTACAAAGAATCCGTCTCCTGATATACCCATTGAGGTAGAAGAAGAAACAGGTGATAACAAACCTTGTTTTGAGATTTCTTGCGTTGGCATAGACTGTACACCACCTGGAGAATATAGACTTGAAGAAGTTTGCTTTGTTACCAATGTGCTAAACTGCGTGTCTGTTCCTTTATAACCAACTGTGTTTACGTTTGTGATGTTATCAGAAATTGCGCCCATTGCGCTAGATTGAGCTGTAAGCCCTGAAATTCCTGATTTTAATGCACCAAATATACTCATAAATTTTCTCCTATAAATTATTATGAAAGTATATATGCAATTATCGTGCCAAAAAA
>CAYJIO010000036.1:0-8449 GCA_964370255.1 uncultured Azospirillaceae bacterium | reverse complement strand
GTCATTTTTTGTTCCTTAAAAGTTGAAATTTCAGCTCTGCCATTTGCCAATCTTCGTCAGTGTCTATATCTTGACACTCAGTCTCATTCATAATAAATGCTTTTATGTTATCTGGCACTAAAGACTTTGATTCTTCAAAAGATTTTATTGTTGAGTAATAAAACATTCCAACATCAAAATATTTTGGCGTCATGTCTTGAGAGCGAATATTTTGCGCCTCTCTATCATTTGGGATTAATCGCTCATTTTCAATCTTCATTGCCCACTCAATAGGAACCGCAAATTTACAAACAGGCATTAAGGCATCAAAACCATTAAATTGCTCATATGCATTTTTTAAAGTCTCAGCCTTTAAGAATGGCACACACGGATAAATACAGCACAATTCATCAAACTCTAGTCCATTTTCTTTATAAGTGTTTATTACCTCTTCAATAACATCAACAGTTGTTGCAAAATCATCAGATGTTTTGTCAGAACGCATAAATGGCACTTTTGCCCCATATTGTTTTGCAATCTCAGCAATCTCTATATCATCAGTAGATACCATAACCTCATCAAAGACATTACTATTTATTGCAGCCTCAATTGCATATGCAATCATAGGCTTTCCCATAAATTCTTTAATATTCTTTCTAGGAATTCTTTTTGACCCGCCTCTTGCGGTTATCATTGCAATACAACTCATCTTAGTTAATCCTAGCAAATCCAGTTCCAGAAGGCTTACCTTCAAGATGTGCCTCAACTTCATTATTTTTTATTAACGCTGATAAACTAGCAAAAACCTCATCAACAGCTTTTAAGTATTTTTCAACATCTTCTTTTTTATGAGCATACATAGCATAAAAACCAGCACTTGCCAAAAAGCCTTTTTTAAGCATTTCTTGTATAAAATAGGCGCCATTAACAGAGTGGTTATTATTAAAGTGCAGATGTATCATTGGCTTAAAACCACCAACAGAAAGCTCTATGCCATGTTTTTTTGCAAGCTCTTCCCATCCATTCCAAACAAGGGTAGATATATTAAGCAAGTGCTCATAAGCATTATTTTTTACAAACTTGTCTATCATTGCAAGAGCTGCAACAGAGCCAACTCTCTCAGTCCAGTTAGTACTTGTAATAAATGCATCTTGAGCAGCACTCATAACCCACTCTTTCCCAATAACTGCAGAACAAGGAAACCCATTTCCTAAAGCTTTTGAGAATACAACAATATCAGGTTTAAAGCCCAATTTCAAGTGAGCTCCACCATTACAAATTCTAAATCCTGCAGAAATTTCATCTATAATTAAGGGAACTTTTTTGTCTTTTGCTGTTTTATGAACAAAATCAATAAACTCTTGTGTTGGTTCATAATTTCTAATTGGTTCCATAACAACGGCCGCCAAGTTGTCGCCTGCTTTTTCAATTGCTTCTTTTAATGACTGAATATCATTAAATTTAAACGGCAACGCGGTGCCTTTAAGTCCTTGAGGAACCCCATTTGGATTCAAACCTCCAATCCAGTGCTCACCGAGTTCATCTTTTCCACCTAAATTTGCTGCCAAGTACCAATCCATCCAACCATGATAACCGCAAAACACAACAACATCTTTTTTTGTTGAAGTTCTGGCGATTCGAACTGCCATTGCCATTGCCTCGCCACCAGAGCGGCAAAATCTGGCCATATCTGCCCAAGGATGCAGTTCTATTAGTTTTTCTGCTAACTCTACTTCTTCTGCTCCATTTAAGGTTGATGCATTGCCACTATCAATCACTTTTTTAACAGCATTATTAACGTCTTCGTCAGCATAGCCAAGAACTGTTGCGCCAATGCCTCCAATAGAGAAGTCTAAATATTTGTTATCATCTAAATCAATAACCTCAATTCCCTTTGCTTTCTTAAAATATGTTGGCCAAACTCCTCTAGAATACATATCAGGTCTTTTGGATAATAACTGTGTCATTCCAGGAATTAGTTTAACGGCTTTTTCTTGCATTTTTAATGTGTTGTCTTTTTTCATTATATTTCCTTTATTTTTGAATATTCCATAAAGATGGGTTAATGTATTTCTCTTTTGACACAGCATAAGAGGTGGTATCTTTAATTGTTGTAGGGTTCTTATAGTTTTCAATAATTTCAATTAATTCTTGCTTTTTAGTTACGCCAAAAACAATTCTGTCAACCTCATGTTGGCTTCTTAAAAAAGATAAGCAAGAGGATAACTTAGGTGAGGGTATTTTTTGTAAAACAGGTTTAATCTCATCAAAATAAGCGTCAATACTTTTAATATCCATAAGCAGTAATCCTTGTAAAAAAGCAGATCGCGTGTGCACTTCTAGTTTTTTTTGCTTTAACTTCTTTAATATATTTATAAATCTTTGATCAATAATGTTCATTGGCAATTGAACGATATCAATTTCAAAATTGTCAATAATTTCCTGCAATTTTTGTGGGCTATAAACACTTATCCCAATTTTTTCAACAAGTCCTTGAGATTTTGCATCAGATAACGTCTTAAAGCTAGTTTCATCCATTTCATCTTCTCTGTGCAACATCATTGCATATAATTTTGATATGTTTAGCTCTTCCAAAGATTTTTCTACACTTGAGTTTTTCATCATTTTAGAAACAATATCAAAACCAGATAAATCAAATTGCCCCAAAACTTTTTGGCTATCACCATAAGCTTGTGCAGTATCAAGCATATTAATGCCATTTGCCTTGCAAGTATCTAGTATTTCATCAACCTCAGATGCCAAAACCTTGCCACCTTTATTAGAAATGCCATAATCAAGACCAAACTGAACCGTCCCTAAGGCTAATTTATTTTTGCCACTCATCTCTTAATATTCCATAACAGTAAGTATCAATATAAGCATCACCCTTACTAACAAAAAACTCTTCTTTTAATATATATTCTTTTTTAAAGCCATTTCTTTCTAAAGCTTTTTGACTGCCTATATTATATTCACAAGCGCCAGCTTTTATTTTATTTAATCCAATGTGATTAAAAGCAAAATCACCAACCAAGGATATAGCTTCTGAAACCAGCCCTTTTCCCCAAGCTGATTTATCACCAATAAAATAACCGATATCTGCATATTTATAAATTGAGTGAATAGGCCCAATTTTTATATTACCTATATGTTTGTTTTTATAAATGATTGCAAACATATAACTATGGGCGCTATTTCTTATAGTAGTTACAAATTCTTTTAGATTATCCAGGTTGTGCTCTTGCCAACGCGATTCTAAATATTTGTTGACCTCTTTATCATTCAACCAATCAACATAATAATCTTGGCAGTCTGATAGTTCTATCTGCCTTAGATAAATGTTTTTTCCTTCTAATATTTTATCTGTTATCATTTATAAAATATCCTTAATTCTTTTTACAATTTCATGCAAGTCATCATCACTTAAACTGGGGTAGAGGGGCAACGATATTGTTTTTTTATAATAGCTTTCTGCCTTTGGATAATCCCCAAGCCTAAAGCCCAAGTTTTTATAATATGGCTGTGTATGAACAGGAATATAATGCACTTGCAAATTAAGCCCGACCGTTTTTGCCTTATGATAAAATTCATCTCTATTATCAAGCAAAACAGGATACAAATGAAAACAAGCGTTAGAATATTCTTTTTCAATCAAATGAGGCAATCCCAAGTTTTTATTATAATAATCAACAATCTCACGACGACGCGCCTTAAAACTATCTAGCTTATTTAATTGAGAAAGCCCAAGCGCTGCCTGAATATCTGTCATGCGATAATTAAAGCCAAGCTCTAACATCTCATATTCCCAAGTCTTTTTCATATCACCATCTTTGTGCATTCCATGAGAGCGATACGCCAAAAGCTTTTGATATAAGTCCTCATCATTGGTCAAAACCGCACCACCTTCTGCAGTTGTCATGGTTTTTACGGGATGAAAAGAAAACACACTCATGTCAGAAAACTTGCCACACCCAACTTTTGTGCCCTTATATTCAGAGCCAATGGCATGTGCAGCATCTTCAACCACATATAAGTTATGCTTTTTTGCCAAGTTATAAATAGGCTCCATATCACAACTATGCCCAGCAAAATGCACAGGGATTATAGCTTTGGTATTAGGAGTTATTTGCTTTTCAATTTCATTTATATCAATGTTTGCTGTGTCTTCTTCAATATCAGCAAACTTAACTGTGCCACCAGCATACAAAACACAATTGGCACTCGCCAAAAATGTGTTTGGCGAGGTTATAACTTCATCACCTTTGCCAATACCCAATGCGAGCATTGCAATGTGCAATCCAGCAGTGGCAGAAGAAACCGCAACAGCATATTTTGCACCGCAATATTTGCACAAAGCATCTTCAAATGCTTTAACATTTGGCCCGCAGGTTAAAAAGTCTGACTTCAACACATCTAAAACGGCATTATAGTCGTTTTCATCTAATGATTGTTTTCCATAAAAATAAGTTTTAGTCATCCAATTCCTCAATCAATTCTTTCATATCTTCAATTGAAAGCCATTCTTTGTTATTTCCTGAGTCATAAGAAAAATCATCTGCAACTTTTTTGCCACCGATGCCAGCGCTTCTTGCAGGCCACCAATTTGCTTCTGGCTGAATAATATAATATCCATCAAACTCCAAAGTGTTTCTTGCGTCTTCAACAGAAATCATCTGTTCATGAATTTTTTCTCCAGGACGAATGCCAATTTCTTTAGTTGGCAAATTTGGAGCAATTGCTTTTGCCAAGTCTGGCATAAACATAGAAGGAATTTTCTTAACATATAGCTCACCACCAATCATATTTTCTAATGCGTTAATAACAAGCCAAACAGCACTTTCTAGCTTTAACCAAAAACGTGTCATTTTATAATCCGTAATCGGAAGCTCTTTAGCACCTTCTAAAACCAGCTTCTTAAAAAACGGAATAACCGAGCCACGAGACCCTGCAACATTGCCATATCTAACCACAGAAAAGCCAATGTCTTTGCTGCCGCTATAACCGTTTGCAGCAATAAACAACTTATCAGAGCAAAGTTTTGTCGCACCATATAAATTAACCGGAGAGCAAGCTTTATCTGTTGATAATGCAACAACTTTTTTAACCCCACTAGCCATTGCCGCATCTATAACATTTTGCGCTCCCAAAATATTTGTCTTAACAGCTTCAAAAGGGTTATATTCACAAGCAGGCACTTGTTTTAATGCCGCCGCATGAATAACACAATCAACATTTTCCATTGCCATAATCAAGCGTTCTTTATCTCTAACATCGCCAATAAAATATCTGATTTTATTTTCATGTTGCTTAAACTCAGGCATGCCAGACATCATAAACTGTTTAAATTCATCTCTAGAATAAACAATAACTTTTTTAATGTCAGGATATTTCTCAAACACAGTTTGAATAAACTTTTT
The DNA here is from genome assembly GCA_964370255.1 of uncultured Azospirillaceae bacterium. Taxonomy (GTDB): domain Bacteria; phylum Pseudomonadota; class Alphaproteobacteria; order RF32; family CAG-239; genus JAWXUC01. The sequence continues at coordinate 3,053 of CAYJIO010000036.1, read as the reverse complement.
ACCAAAAGAACCAGTCCCCCCAGTAATTAAAATTGTTTTGTTATTAAGCGAATACATTATTTTTTCCTTTATTTCCAATAGTTGTTAATCCAAAGAGTAGGCTTTACTCTTTTATAAATTTTTTTAAGCCAACGAGACACTTTGTTGCCTTTTTCTTTCTGCCCATATCTCCCCTCTAGTGCTTCAGAGATGCTGGGCACTCCGTGAAATGCAATCATTTTCAACCCATTTACTTTTGGGAGTCTTGCATTTAATAACCATCGTAAAGCAGGGTGGGGCATGCAATGAAACCTAAAACTCTTAAACCAATTATCAGGAAAAAAGTTTAGTTTTCCATATTTCTCTATTATTTTTGCAGACATATATTGCTGTGTTGCTGTAGAATATTTTTCAATAATTTTTGCTGGGTTTTCTTCAAAGTATTTTTTTACATGCCCAAGAGTTCCAACAATATGTGTATAGCAGCTTGCTTGGCCAACTTTGTCTTTCTTTTTACCTTTTCTATGAGCCCAATCATTAATAATATAAAAATCATTTCCATAATCATATTCAAAAAACTCATCTAAGTTGCCAACAATCAAGCAATCTATATCAAAGAAAAAAACTCTTTGCCCATTAAGACCACCAAGATTGTCATCACATAAACCTGCAGCCTTTCTGTAATTAAACTTTATAAACTCAGGATTGACATCAAGCTCGGGCAGGGGTCTAATGTTAATAAAATTGTCAAGTCCATCAGAATTCTCAGTAAAACAATAAAAATTAATATTGTGCTTTGTATTTCGCTTTATCTGAGAACAAATTTTATTAATATCACTATGATGATAATAATCTCCCCATTTTATAAAAATTACGTTATATGTATTAATACTCATAAAACCATACCTTTGTTTAAGAAGTTAAAATTAATTTCAAGAGAGCGTTTTTCTTTTGGCAAAAATAAGCTTTCATATAATAAGTCATGGTTATTTAAATATGCCAATGCTCTCTGATAATTGTCTTGCATTGCAGACAATCTTTGCTCATAATCGGCTTTTGAGCATTGTTTCAAGATCTCTTCAATGTTTTTTGCCTGCATTTCATCAATAATAATCATGCCGTCAGCATTAAAAAACTTTTCAATTTTGCTTGCTCCCAAATAAATTGGCACCGTCATTGTTAAAAAGGCAGAAATAATTCTTTCTGTATAAAAATAAGGAGAAATCTCATTTTCAAAGGCAATTGTGTATCGATAATCCTTAAGCACATCTATCATTTTTACAAAACCGCCACCATCAAATGTGCCATAAGTATCTGCCAAGCCTTGTTTTTTGCATTTATTTGCAACATCTATACGAAGATGATGCAAAGGACACATTGTTTTATGAGATGATAGCATTGAAACCATCTTGTTTTTCTCTTGCCAAATATTTTTGTCTTGAGGTTCAACCCAGGCACTAGCACAACCAGGAAAGAAGAAAGAGTTTGGCAAAGCATCTAATAATTTTTCATCATGCGTCAAAACTTTTTCAAAAGAAGCCGCCAAAATTTTATTATTCTCTAACCTTTCATAATCTTTTGGCTGTTTAATCCTAGGCTCAGTTAAATAAGAATATTGTTTGAGAGGAGCTCCCATTGTCTCTAACATTGCATTCCCTGTATAAAAATGCGTATCAAGTGCATAATTATACCTATCCCATAAAAAATATTTAGATTTATATCCATATGCGGCTTCCAAATGCCTGTCTCTTAAAAAGAAAACATCCATTTTTTGCCCAGATTTATTATAAATCTCAGGCTTGTCAAACTTTAATGCTTTATGTTGATTATAAATAGGGGGATAAATAGTTAAATATTTTTTTCCTCTTAATTTATCAATTCCTTTTTGCAAAAATTTAAGCTTCATCTCATTCTCCACAATCTATAAAGGCTTTTAACTGGCAGATTGTGCCAAGAAATAATCTTTTCTTTTATAAGGTTTTTAACTTCAACTTGCAAAACAGGAGATAACTCTTTTAGGTTTTTTTTGCTTCTATAAGTTTTGTTAATGCACATCTTAATAGCTGTTATAATTCGTTTTTTTGCAATTTTTTGCTCTTCTCTTTCCTTAAAAAAGTCATAAACATATCTAATTCCTGTCATATATGACTTAATTTTTTTTGCACTAAAAGGGCTTCTTGTTATAGAAACATTATCTTGATTATAAAAATATAATGGGGTTGATAAAAAAGCAAAAGACTTAATGTCGGCAAACAAAGTTGTAACAAAAGGCCAATCCTCAAAAGTAATACCCTCAATAAAACGATGATTTTTTAATGCCTTAGCGCTATAAAGCTTATTCCATGCCTGAGATTTTGCTTTTGCGATATTTACAATATTTTTCAATGCAGGAGAATATATTTTATAATCATATTTTGGCTCAGGATAAAAGTCTTGCAAACTAGAAACATCTTTGCCACAAACCACAACATCGCAACCACTATCTTTGGCAATATCATAAAAAACATCTAGTGTATAAGGAGCAAAAGCATCATCAGAGTCTAAAAAACAAATATATTCGCCTTTTGCAACATCAATTCCAGTATTCCTAGCGCCAGAAAGGCCTTTGTTTTCTTGCGTTATCACCTTAATTTTCTTATCTTTTTTTGAATATTCTTCTAAAATCTTGCCACTATCATCTGTTGCGCCGTCATTAACGCAAATTATTTCATAATCAAAGAAATTAGCCTGATTTATCACTGAGTCCAAGCACTGTGACAAATAATCTTCAACATTATAAACAGGAATGATGACAGAAATTTTAGGGTTTTTCATTTTTGCTCCGTTCTAAGTGATACCTAAAAGACTTTTATTGCTTTATTTATATAGCAAAGAACTCTATAGCATTATATTATAATTTACAACAAAAAAAAACTCTATAATGAAAAAAGATGTAAATGTCTGAAATGCCAACAGAAATAAAAAATTCCTGTTGGCACTAGGCTTACGACATACGAGTGTAGGCCGCAATTACCATCCTCCTGTCATAGCCCTACTTGATAGGGCTATCCAAGTGCAAACAATCCATATTCTTA
>CAYJIO010000035.1:0-8674 GCA_964370255.1 uncultured Azospirillaceae bacterium | reverse complement strand
AAAAAGGAGTAGTATTGTGATAGATACAAAATTTTTTATAAATAATGGGCCTTTTGAGTTGTCTAAGGTGGCTGAGATTTGTGGTGCAGAAGTTTTGCGAGGAAGTGCGACAATTAAAGATATTAACTCAATGGAAGAAGCAAGTGATGGTGAGATTTGTTTTTTTTATGATAAAAAAGCAAAAACAAAAGGAGTTGATATAAAAGCAAGCGCTTGTGTTACTACTCAAGAGTTGGCAGAGTTTGTGCCAGATGAGGTTGCGGTCATAATTTCTGATAACCCTAAGAAGGCTTTTTTATCCTTAAATATTGCAATGTATCAAGAAAGAAAGCAAAAGCCAAGCATTGCAAGCTCTGCAAAAATTGCTAAATCCGCAAAAATAGGCAATAACTGCTTTGTTGGTGAGAACGTTGTTATTGAAGATGGTGTTGAGATAGGTGATAATTGCCATATCTCACATAATGCAGTTATCTCTTATGGGTGCAAGATCGGAAAAGAAACAAAGATTGATGATGGAGCGTCAATTAGATTTGCAGAAGTTGGTGAAAATTGTTATATCTTTTCTGGGGCAAAAATTGGTCATGATGGGTTTGGCTTTATGTTTGATAAAGGTCAACACAAAAGGATTCCTCAAATTGGAAAAGTAATTATTGGAAACGACGTTGAAATTGGTTGCAACGCTTGTGTTGACAGAGGAGCGCTTGGAAATACCATCATCTCTGATGGATGCAGAGTTGACAATCTTGTTCAGGTTGCTCACAATGACAAAATTGGTCGAGGCTGTATTTTGGTTTCTCAGACAGGAATTGCAGGTTCTACAACGTTAGGAGACTATGTTGTTTGTGGTGGCCAAGTTGGTGTTGCCGATCATATAAACATTGGAAGTGGGGCACAAATTGGTGCTCAGTCTGGTGTGACCAGAGATATAGAAGCGGGAGCGGTTATGATGGGCTATCCTGCGGTTGCTATAAAAAACTTTATGAGACAAGTTGCAACGTTGCAAAAATTGATAAAAAAATAAAATGTAATATAATTAAGGAGTAAAATAATGATATATAATATAGAAGAAATTATGAAAATGTTGCCACATAGGTATCCATTTTTGTTGGTAGATAGACTTGAGGTCGTTGAGCCAGGGGTTAAAGGTGTTGGCCTTAAAAATTTGACTATGAATGAGCTGTTTTTTCAAGGGCACTTTCCAAACAACCCTGTTATGCCAGGCGTGTTGCAAATTGAGGCAATGGCGCAAACAGCAGGTGCAACAGTAATTGCAAGTGTTGAAGATTATGCAAATAAAGAAATTGGTGTATATTTTATGTCAATAGATGCAGTAAAATTCAGAAAGCCAGTAAAACCAGGTGATCAACTAAAAATGCACGTAGAAAAAATTGCAGAAAGAAGAAACATATATAGTTTCAAAGCAGTTGGAATGGTTGATGATGTAGTAGTGTCTGAGGCAGAGTTCAAAGCCATGGTAGTTTTATAATAATTTTAATAGGTATCTACTAGGGGGCTTTATTCCTCGTGTACTCTTTTTTGTACACGTCGGAATAAAGCCCCCGTCGTATATCCTCTATTAAAATTATTATAAAAGGCTCTGTGCGCAATTTGACTTTATTCCTCATGTACGTTTTTGTAATAGTCGTCGCAGGGTTTCTTCGTATATTCTCTATTGAAACTGTTATAAGCAATCAGCGTGATTTATAAAAGCAATGACGTGTAAATTATATCTTAACTATATGTATTATATAATCATATTATGATAGAATATATAACAACATTTATTGCGTGTGTTTTTGCTGGCGTCCTAACAGGTTTGGTCGGTATAGGCGGTGGACTTGTTATTGTTCCGTCTTTTTTGATTGTATCTGAAATTTCTGGGCTTAGTTTTTCTATGCATCAGATAATTGGCATATCTGCAACGGCGGTTTTTTTTAATTCAATTATTACGTTGTTTTACCGAAGAAAAGAAGAGTTCTTGCCGTTAAAAGAGAATATTAAAAACTCTTGCTTGATTGTTGTTGGAGCTTTTTTTGGGGCATGTGTTTCAAAGTATATATCTTCTTTTTATTTAAGTATTATATACTTGTTTGTGTGTTCTTTGTCTGTTATTTTGTTGTTTAAGAAACCAAGTTATAAATTTTCTGATTTGTTTTATTTAAGGCATTTTTGGTTTTTTGTAAGTGGCGCATTAAGCTCTTGTGTTGGTATTGGCGGTGCTATATTTTTTACAATTATATTGCGCTCTTTTTATAAAAAGCCAACAAAAGCGGTGTTGGCCTCAATCACATTATTGGTAGCAGTTAATGCAACTTTTGCATTTATTGGCAAATTATATGTCGGCGATGTTGTTATAAGGCTTTTGCCTTTTGTGATACTGGGTGGTTTTATTGGTTCCAAGGTCGGCGTTTTGGTATCTAAGAGACTATCATCAAGAGCGTTGCGCTATATAATGATTGCAACTTGTATTGTTGGCATCTTGACGGTTGCGTTTAAGACCTTTTTATTCAACGGGGGTTAAAAACTCAAAATATTTGTGGTTGTCGGCCCCTGTTAATAATGCGCCGTCATAACCATAAACAACAACTGATTTAAAGTATGGTGATAGCATTTTTTTCCAATCATTTTGCCAATATTCTACAATATAAGCTCTTTCATCTACTAATGATTTTCTTTTTATAATGCTTGGGTTGCCTATGGTCCATTCTTTTTTGAACCTATAATCTGTTGGGCATAGCTCTGAAATATTGACATTTGCAAGCAGCAATCTTTTTGCTCCATTTTTTTTGTATTTCATACTTTTAATTTCTTCTGGGGTGTATTTGTCAACATTCTTAAATATAGGGTTGATTATGACTAGGTCGTAGTTTGAGTTTTTTATCTTATCAATCTTTTGTTGTTTGTTGTCAAAAATCTCATCATCAATTGCTATCCAATAATTTTTTGCGTCTTTATAACTATTTATAATATTTAGATTTGAGTCTTTGATGTATTGTGTTTTTCCGTCTTTGAAAAACACATCGTTTTTTATAACTCCATCTATTGTGTTTAAGTATTTTTTTGTAAATATTGGGCTTGTCTTTTCTTTTGATAAAAAGTTTTTATCCTCTTTTCCTGATGTTGCTCTTTGATATCCGACAACGCCTTTTTCATAATCTGTAACTGCAAGCAAGTCTTGCCCCTCGTGAACAATTATTTGAAAGTCTGGGTTGTTTTTTTTTGCAAAATTTGACAACATTATAATGTTGTCCCTCATTTCTTTTGGATAGTTTATGAGTTCTTTTTGCAAGAAGATTGGCTTGATATTAATCTCTTCTTTGGTTAAGGGGTTGGCTTTGTCAAGTCCGTATAGGCCTGCATTTGCATTAAAGGAAAACAAGCATATTGCGCTTAGCAGAAGCGTTTTTTTAAGTTGTGACATCTGGCTCAGTCCTTTTGGTTCTTTGAGGTATTTCTATGATATCTAGCGCTGTTTGCGTGAGGTCTTCTAACATTTTGTTTGGGTCTTCGTTGATGTTTTTTGCGTCATATTTCTCTAAATACAATCTTATGGTTGCACCAACAGTGCCTGTGCCAGAAAGCCTGGTTACAATTCTTGAGCCGTCTGTTAAAAATATAATCATTCCGTTGGTTGTTGATGATTTGTCTACTGGGTCATTGTATGTGAACTCAGTTGCCTCTTTAACCGTAAAGTTGCCATATTTTTTTCCTGCAAGTTGAGGTAGTTTGTTTTTTAAGTCTTCCATCATTTTATCTGCAATGTTTTGGTCTATGGCCTCATAAAATTTAAGCAAATAATAGCTTCTGCCATAACGTGTCCAGAAGTCTTGCATAATTTCAAGAACACTTTTGTTTGTTTTTGCAATTATATTAAGCCAGAATAAAACTGCCCAAATGCCATCTTTTTCTCTGATGTGATCAGAGCTTGTGCCAAAGCTTTCTTCTCCGCAGAAAGCAATTCTTTTTGAGTCCATAAGGTTTACAAAATATTTCCACCCTGTTGGTGTTTCATACCAGTTTATGCCAAGGTCTTCTGCAACTCTAACCACGGCAAATGAGGTTGGCATAGACTTTGCTATTCCTGGAATTCCTTCTTTGTATCCTGGAATTAGTTTGTGATATAGTGTTAATACTGCCAAACTATCTGACGGTGTTACAAAACAACTTCTGCCCAATATTAAGTTTCTGTCTGCGTCACCATCATTGGCTGCGGCAAAGTCTGCTGCGTTGTCTGAATACATAAAGTCAACCAAAGGTTTTGCATATATTAAGTTTGGTTCTGGGTGAAGCCCGCCAAAGTCTTCTAGTGGGATAGCGTTTATAACAGAGCCTGATGGTGCGCCTAAGATTTTTTCAAAAATTTCTACTGCGTATGGTCCTGAGATTGCGTTCATACCGTCAAACCTAAACGTGAAGCCACTTGCAAAAAGATTTTTTATGGCGTCAAAGTCAAATATCTCTTGCATTAATTTTACATAGTCTGAGATATAGTCAATAACTTCTATTTCCATTCCTTCATAATCATAGATGCCTATTTTGGATGTGTCAAAGTCATTTGCGTCTACTGATTTATATTCTGTAATAGATTTTGTGTTGTCATAAACTTTGTCTGTTATGCTTGTTGGTAGTTGCCCACCAGTTGAGCCAGAAAACTTGATGCCAAAGTCTTCATTAATGCCTCCAGGGTTGTGAGACGAGGTTAAGACAATGCCACTGTCTGCTTTTCTTTTTATAATAAGGTTTGAGGCTGCGGGGGTTGATAAAAAACCGTTTTGCCCAACGATTAGTTTTTTTATTTTGTTGCCTGCTGCAAGTTTTATAACCTTTTGAATTGCTTCTTTATTATAATATCTGCCATCGCCACCAACGATGAAGGTTTTTCCCTCAACGCCGCCAAAAGCATTAAACGTTGCTTGAATAAAGTTTTCTACATAATTTTCTTGCATGGCGGTTTTGGTTTTTTTGCGTAAACCTGCAGTGCCTGTTTTTTGGTCTAAGTATGGTTTTGTTGAAACAGTTATTATCATATTTTTATCCTTTATATAAGCTGCTTTTTTTGTAATCAATAATTAAATGTTTTAGTAAAACACCAATTATGGCTGCAATTGGTACTGCAAGTAAAAGCCCTAAGAAGCCAAGCAATGCGCCTCCTGACAACAGAGCAAACATTACCCAAACAGGGTGAAGTCCAACGCTTTCTCCAACTAGTTTTGGAGTTAAGAAGTTGCCTTCTAAAAATTGTCCGACCATAAATACTGATGCAACACATAGTATTGGCACAATGCTTGTAAATTGTAATATGGCAATTAGCATACTAATTACAAAGCCTGTAATTGACCCAACATAAGGAATAAAAGAGATGATGCCTGCTAAGAATCCGACCAAGACGCCAAGCTCAAGTCCGCAAAAATATAGACCTATGGCATATATGGTACCTAAACAAATGCAAACCATAGATTGGCCTCTGATAAATGAGGCAATCGTTGTGTTGATTTCTTTTGCTTGTGTGGTTATTTTTGACTTTGAGCTTTTGGGCAATAGGTCGCTTGTTTTTTTTATAAATACGTTCCAATCTCTTAGCATATAAAAGGCAACGATTGGGGTGATTAATAATAGTGATAGAACATTAAAAATAGATGCGCCTGATGCAAAAATCTTTTGCAATAATTTAACTAACACGTTTAGGGTCTTTGCAAAGTTTTCTGCTATATAGGCTCTTATATTTGTTGCCTCTAATGCAGGGAACTCTTCTTGAAGAATTGATATTTTGCCAATTAATTTATTTGCATATTCTGGGATTAGTGGGGCAAAATTTGATAGCTGAGAACTTATTATGCTTATGATTATAAAAATTATGGGGACAAATATTAGAACAGCAAGGATTAATGTTAAGAGTGTTCCTATTGTTCTGTTAATGCCAGCTTTTTCTAGCTTGTTTGTTATTGGGTCTAAGAGATATGCCAAGATTATCCCCGCCACAAATGGCATTAAGACAGGCTTTAAGGTAGATATCAAAAAGCAAAATATAAGTAGCAATAAGCTCCAAAATAAAAATTTGTTTTGTTGTTTTGTTATTTTTAAAAACATTTTATATCCTTTCTAAAATATAATATTCTAATTCTTGTTTGATGATATATCCTTTTGAGCGAAGAGAGTATAATAGTTGATTATAGTCACCAATATATGAGATGTTAAACTCAACTCTACCAGATTGCATAGCTATTGGGCTTATGTCTTTTATATAACTAATTTTTTGAAGAGTGTTTTTTGCCTGAACCCAGTCTTGTAAAGAATGAAAATTATAAAAAACGTTAATGCTTGATTGCTCCTGAGCCATGTTTGCGTTTGTTTCTTTTATTTTGCTGTTGATATAATGGATTGTATCAGAGGCAGTTTTGTTAAACACTTCATCACTGTTAATATCTCCTTTAGTTGTTATAACTTCTGTTGTTATTATGCCGTTTTTGTAGTGTGTTAACTCAGTATAAACTCCTTGAGAACCATGGTTTTGAGATGCTATAATAAAGATGTCTTCAACAAGATTTTCTTTTGCAACCTCATTTAAGGTTTTGATATCTTTTTGAGATATTTTTTGAGGCTGGGCAATGAAATAATTTTTTGCATTTGGCTTTATAATGTCTATTTGTGCAATCGATCTTGCAGGTTTTTTTTCAAAAGCTTCTTTTATTTTATTTTCAGGCTCCCATAATAAAAATGGTTGCGAAAATGAGTCTTTGTAGAGAGGTATTAGGAGCACTCTTTTTGTGTAAATGTCAACTTTTTGAATGTTTTTTTCTTTTAAGAAACTATCAAGTATTTGTTGGTTGAAAACAACTTTTAATTTGCCGATGTATCTGGTCTGAGAGTTTTTTTCAGACAATACTTCTGTTTGTTTTACAATATTCAAGATTTCCTCATCGCTTAAGTAGTCTAAAGAAACGTTTTGTGATATTTTTTTCATCACATTATTAAGGGCAACTCTATTGGCGTGAGCCCATGCTTTTTCTTTGGCGGATGCTGCGTTTTTATCAGTTACGTCTATTGAAATAATTGAGCTATATTCAATAGCCATTGCGTTAAAAGATAAAAGGGTGCAAAAAATTAAGGCAATTATTTTTTTCATGGTTATTCATAAATCTCCGTTTGTGAGAAAAAGAAAGAGATTTCTCTTTTGGCATCTTCAATAGAATCGGAGCCGTGAACACTATTTGGAGTGATTGACATGCCAAATGTTTTTCTGATAGTGCCATCTTCTGCTGTTTGAGGGTTGGTTGAGCCCATTAATTTTTTATATGTTTCTATTGCTTTTGGGCCTTTTAATACTTGGGCGATTATTGGTCCGGAGCAGATTTGGTCTATTAAATCTTCAAAAAATGATTTTTCTTCATATTCTTTATAAAACTCTATGGCCTGCGCATTTGAGAACCTTGTTCTTTTTTGGGCGACGATTTTAAGGCCTGCGTCTTCTATTATTGTGTTTATCTTGCCTGTTATGTCCCTTTTTGTGGCATCTGGCTTGATAATCGATAATGTGTATTCCATTTTTTATCTCCTTGGCAATTAGAATATAGCATTTTTTTATAAAAGCAAAAGATTTTTATAGACTTTTTAACTTTTAATATTATAAATTTTTATAAAAGGAGAAAATTTATGCAAGGATATTTAAAAGAGCTGGCTGAAAAAGCAAAATTATTACAAAAAACGGTTGTTTTGCCTGAAGGCTCAGATATAAGAGTTTTAGAGGCCGCTAATATTATTAATAAAGAAAAAATAGCAAAAATTATTTTGCTTGGCAACAAAGATGTTATAAAAGAAACGTTTGTTGAAAACGGTTGGGATATTGAAGGAATTAAAGTTATAAATCCGTCTAGCTCTGAAAATATTGAAGAATATGCAAATGCGTTATATGAGCTTAGAAAAAGAAAAGGCATTACAATAGCCGATGCAAACAGATTGGCTGAGAATGTTAATTATTTTGGGACCTTAATGATTAAGGCAGGGCACGCTGATGCAATGGTTTCTGGTGCGATACACTCAACGGCTGACACCGTTAGGCCAGCGTTGCAAATAATTAAGTCAAAAGTAGCGGGACAAAATGTTTCGTCTTGTTTTATTATGGCTGCAAAAGGAGAAAAATATATTTTTTCTGATTGCGCAATTTCAATAGAGCCAACAGCACAAGAGCTATGCAACATAGCTTTGCAAAGTGCCTTAAGCGCTATACAGATGGGTATTGAGCCTAAAGTTGCATTCTTGTCATATTCGACATATGGCTCAGGCAAAGGTGAGGGGCCAGAAAAAATGGCAGAAGCAAACAGATTATTTAATGCTGTTATTAATTCAGAAGAATATAAACACTTAAACATTGTATCTGATGGTGAGCTTCAAGCTGATGCAGCCTTAGATCTTGCGGTGGCGGCTATTAAATGTCCTGATAGTCATGTTGCAGGGCAAGCAAAAGTATTGATATTTCCAAATCTTGCAGCAGGAAATATAGCATATAAGCTATTACAAAGACTTGGCAACGCAGAAGCATATGGGCCTCTTCTTCAAGGCTTAAACGCGCCCGTAAATGATTTGTCACGTGGGTGTTTGGTAGAAGACATAATAGGGACTGTGTGCATAAGCTGTCTTCAATCAGTTTAAATTGTGTATAATTGATAACTACTTGATA
>CAYJIO010000034.1:0-8964 GCA_964370255.1 uncultured Azospirillaceae bacterium | reverse complement strand
GTCAATCAAGGGCTGTGCTTTGCTCTGGTTCAGGGAAAAACCCAAGCTAAATACTTTGTGGAAGTGCAAAAAACGCTGGGTGAAAATTTACCACAAAATGTACTGCACATAGCCCAAGGGGATTTTTGCTGCGAATTTTTTGAGGATGCCTGCTTTCTTGAAGCACTGGAAAAATATCAGAAAAATGAACACTACCTTGCGGGGAAAATGTTTATCCTTAGTGATATATTGGAAACAAGCCTTACCCACAAGCCTGCTCCCTTTGAAATTCAGCTTATGCTGTAATAGAGACATTTAAAGAAGAATAGAAAAATAAAAAGCGCTTACAAAGTATTATGCTTATGAAAAAATAATTACAAGCTCCCTTTAGATATAAAATACGGCTAACATTAACCGCATAAAAGCTAAAAAACACCCTACGCAAGCATAGCCTTTTATTACAATATATGATATACATTGAGATACTTATACTTGCATTACAACGAGCTGCACAACCCTCATCTCGCAAGCTGTGTTCTCGATCTAAGTAGGCAATAAACTTTCTTTTGCGGGGTATTGTTATGCCAAACACTATAGAAGGCCGTTTACACAGTGTTAGCGGTGAAATCTCCCTTGTGCGTCAAGGGCAGCGCCTCAGCGTTCAAGACGGTGACCCTATTTATGAAACAGACACGCTGATCACCGGCGACAATGCTTCTGTAGATATTCTTTTCCGCGACGGTACCAAGTCCAGAGTGTCTTCCAACACAGAAATACGCTTGGCAGATTTTGAGTTTGGCGAAACAGATCCTGCCTTTATGATGAATATTGTGCACGGTTCTGTGCGCACCATGACGGGCGAAATAGTTAAAGAGAACCCCGAAGCATTTTCCATCGTGACTCCTCGCGCCACCATAGGCATACGTGGTACAGAGTTTGTGAATATTGTGGAACAAGGTTTTGAACACCACGCGCTTTTATTCATTTCTGAAGGCCACGTGATGGTGGTCACAGCCCGCGATGGTAGCGTCACTGAGCTAAAAAACCCTCTTGAATTAGTCATTCTTAATGAAACCAATGGGCAAGATATAGCCATACAACAGTATACCCTAGCAGAAATGCTGGAAATGATACAAGGCCTTGCCGCGCCTTTAGTGCCTGATTTGGGCTACGGTTCTTTAGACTTAGAAAGTTTAGCGAGAGAATTTCCCCATGCCAAAGCATTGCCGCTGGATGAAATTCGTAAGATTGAAGAAGAGTTACAAAGAGAGTTTTCCTTTGAAGACGAAATGCGCAGACTTGAAGAAGAATTGCGCAGAACACAATCTTTAAAAGAAGAAAGCGACTACGTTACGCACAATACCAAGCAAGTTGTCATCATTGAATCTGGAGATGACTCTTTTTCAAGCCTGCTAGAAGGCCTTCAAGATGCCGGTTTTAATACCACTATCCTACCTTCCGAAAGCCTTACTCTACCTTCATTTCCTGGGGATATTTTTGACGACAATTACCTTGGCACTACAGATGATTCCATTGATGATGGACTCACGGCTACCCTACCCACCACTCCACCTACAACGCCACCCGTTTCCAACGACATCACGGGGCTTAATCAAGCCTATACGGCCAACGATGACACCGTAAACTTTACGCAAAATGTCTTAGATTCCGAACTTTCACTAGGTGCAGGGCATGACACCTTAACCCTTACGCAAAATTTCTCTGACGGCTTTATCCATGGTGAAGCCGGCAATGATGTTATTACCATTAGTGGCATTTTATCCGACCCCACCGAAGGCATGACGCGTTCTCTCCCCTTCCCCATTGTGGATGCAGGCGAAGGTAATGACAGCGTACATGTGGGCACCCTTGAAAGCGGAAATATCGTTCTTGGAGATGGTGACGACACCCTTACCACCCCTAGTATGCAAGGTGGCAATATTTACGCAGGCCTTGGCAATGATGATATTGCCATTACCAATTATACTGGTGGCACCATTAATATGGCTGAAGATAATGACCTACTCTCCATAGGCACCATATCCACGTCGACTGTTAGCTTTGATGGCGGGGATGGTGATGATATTCTCGTGCACAGCGATGCCCAAAACATCGATTCTACCAATTTTGAAGTCTTCATTTCCGGTGCCGATGCGCCTACTATTACCAGCACAGCCCAGCTTACTGCCATGGGCCTTACTACCAGCGACCCCACAAGCGGTAACCTCTCCCTCTCCACCACGGATTGGCATATTTATAATAAGGTTATCACAGCTAAAAATGCAGCCCTCATCGTAGACACGACCCTTACCGTCAATGAGCTACAACACTATGTAAACATTGCTGCCTCTACAGAAGATATCACCACGGCCACCCTCGAAGATACGGTGATTATTGCTACAAATTCTACTCATAATATCAGCACCTTGGACGGCAGTGACACGCTGAGCCTCAACACAGTAAAAGGCGGCACCATCAACACAGGCCAAGGGGATGACAGTCTTAGCGTAGGCACATTTGAAAGTGGCGAAGCATTGCTGGATGTGGGCAATGACGCCTTTATGGTAGATTCACTTGCAGGCGGTGTTATCAACACAGGTTTTAACAATGACTTCGTGCTGCTTAAAAACTACACTTCCGGAAGCATTAATGCTGAACTTGGCAATGATATACTTATTACCAAAAACCCCACTGATATAGGCACCAATGCCACAGGTTTTGAAATTTTCGTCTTTGGTGAAGATGCTGAGCTTATATCTTCCAAGGAAGCTTTAGCCGCATTTGGCATCACCATCAATCAAAGCAATATTGAACTCTCCATGAAGTGGATGGATACAGGTACGGGCGAAGATTATGTCTATGAAGGTAAGGACATTACCCTTTCCACCAGCCAAGACGTTTTACAATACGCAGACCTCTCCGTACAAGATACCAACGCCAATGTAGACGGAGGCCTCCTAGGAGACATTATTGAAGTAACAGGCACAGCCTCGCATACTATCAATACCGATGAAGGAGACGATACTGTAAGTATTGGCACAAGTACCAGCGATATAACCACAGGCACGGGTAATGATAGATTAAACATCACGCAAATGCAGGCCGGCACGGTGGATAGCGGCACAGGCAGTGATATTATTGAACTTGGCGCCGTGAGCGGCGGTACAGTGAATACCGACTCAGGGCTTGATAATGTGCACATAGACAGCCTCAGCGGCACGGGCGCAGTGAACACGGGAGACGATAACGATACTGTCTCTGTGAGCACCATGAACGCGGGAACGCTGGACACTGGCGCTGGCAATGATACCCTCAGCTTAAACACGTTGAACGGCGGCACTGCCAATGCCGGTTCAGGCAATGACAGTATACGCATAGAAAATTTTACCAATGGCACGCTGGATAGTGGTAATGGTAACGATACTGTGCATATCACTGCCATGAGCGGCGGGGCTTTAAAAAACAATTATGACTCAAACACGGTAACTATAGATACCCTGAGCGGCGGCGCAGTAACGGGTGCATACGCTGCTGAAACTTTCACCGTTGGTGAGTTCACAGGTGGTTATATAAACGGATCATATGGAAACGACTCCATTTTTGTAAAACATATGAATGGAGGAACCATATTCGAAGGTTACTCCTATAATGATTTTATTTTCATTGAAAAATACACTCAAGGTTCTGTGGATGGAGGAAGTGATAATGATATACTTATTTCCCCGCAAAACCTCTCAGACAATGTAGACGTTAAAAATATAGAAAGTCATATCTACGGCACAGACGCCCTACTGATCAAGAGTTGGGACGACTTACGTCATTATGGTATTACGCTGAATACTAGCAATTATTCCATAACTAGCCTCTCCCATGATTGGGTGGAAACGCAAGGTATATACAAGCATAAGCTGTATGATATGTATCTAGAATCTGCTTTCCTTAATCAGAACTTGGATATGGTGAACACCGCCAATACCGTAACAACCCATGAAGGCAATGATGTTATCAACATTACAGGTACGGTGAATCACGATATTTTTTCTGATACTGGTAATGACACCCTCCTCATAAACACCTTAGCCTCCGGCGCAGTGAGCACCTCTGAGGGCAATGACAGTATACGTATAGAACATTTCGCTGACGGCACGCTGGATAGTGGCAATGGTGTAGATACTGTACACATCAATACCATGAACGGCGGCACTTTGAAAAATAATGGCAGCACAGACTCTGTAACCATCAACACCCTTATTGGAGGCACAATAACGGGGTCAAACTCACGTGATATCTTCAGCGTAGGCACATTCACCAATGGAAATCTTGACACTCGCGCTGGTAACGACTCCATACATATAGAGAACATGAACGGTGGCAACATAAATGCCGACTCTGAGTCCGACTTTATCTCCATAAATCACTATACAGCGGGCATTGTGAACGGGGAAAATGCCAATGATATTCTCGTATCCACACAAAACCTTACCGACAATGCCAATATCAAAAATATTGAAAGCCATATTTACGGTGCAGACGCTTTACGCTTTACAGGCTGGGACGACTTGCGCCTCTATGGCATTACCCTAGATGCTAATGATGATTATTCCATTACAGGCCTTTCCAATGACTGGGTAGAAACTGAGGGTATTTACAAGCATACGCAGTACGATATGTATCTAGAATCCATATTCCTCAATCAAAACCTGAACCTAGTAAATACCGTACAAAGTGTAAGCACCCATAACGGCCAGGATGTCATCCATGTGACAGGCACGGTGAATCACGATATTTTTACCGGTACTGGTAATGATACCCTCTTCGTAAACAGCCTAGCCACAGGTACCATAAACACCTCTTCAGGCAGTGACAGTATACGCATTGAAAACTTTATAGGCGGTACAGTAGACACCAATAATGAAGAAGATATCGTACATATCACCACCATGAGCAGTGGTACCTTAAAAAATGCTAATGGCTCTGACTCCGTGACTATTGATACCCTTATTGGAGGCACAATAACAGGTTCATACTCCACTGATACATACACCATAGGCACTTTTACCAATGGCAACCTTAATAGCGATAGCGGTAATGATTCTATATTTATAGACTCTATGAACGGCGGCACCATGAATGCCGATAGTGGCTACGACTTTATCTCCATAAATCAATATACAGCAGGCACTGTGAATGGTGAGGATTATAACGATATTCTCATATCCACACAAAACCTTACCGATAATGCCAATATCATAAACATAGAGAGCTTTATTTATGGGGATGACGCCCTATCCATCAAAAGCTGGGACGATTTGCGTCACTACGGAATCACCATAAACATCAGCAATTACTCCATAACAAGCCTTTCCAGTGATTGGATAGAAACGGAAGGAGTCTATCAATATAAGGGTCAGGAAATCTATCTGGAGTCCATTTTCCTCAATCAGAATTTGAACATTACAGACACCACTGAAAACGTGACTACCCATGAAAAGGCTGATAGCATCTCCGTCACGGGTACAGTAAGTCACGATATTTATACAAACAGCGGGAATGATACCGTAACCATACACACGATGAACAGCGGCACGGTGAATACCGGCGTCGGTGATGACAGTGTCACCATAGAAAATTTCGTAGACGGCACCTTAGAGACAAGCAATGGTTATGACACCGTGCATATCACCACCATGACTGGCGGCACAGTGAAAAACACCAATCACGCTAACTCTGTCACCATCGAGACTCTTATGGGCGGCACAGTGACAGGTTCATTCGATAACGATACTTTTTACATAGGCCAGTTTGAGGGCGGCACCCTTGATGCAAGCAATGGTAGCGACTTTATTTCCATAAAAAAGTATACTAGCGGTACTATTAAGGGCGATAGTGGTTATGATATTCTTGTATCTGAAGACGACCTTACAAGCGTCTCTGGCGTTACTAGTATAGAAACCTTTGTATATGGCGCAGACGCACTGCTTATCACGTCCAAAGCCGCCTTGAGCGCCTATGGTATACATATTAATAACACCCATCAGGACCTACGCCTTTCTGAAGATTGGCAAAGCAACAATGACGGAAGCTTTAAGCATAAGACCTTTGATCTCTATATACAAAGCTCATTCTCCCCTAGGGGACAAAACATTACCCTTGAAAACACCAGCGAGAATATTACAAGCTCATCGTATCAAGACAGCATTGTTATTTCAGGTTCGGCCACGCATTCCATTTCCAGCGGTTCTAGCAATGATGTAATACAAGTACATGAGGCTAAAGCCTCTATCAATGCCGGTTTTGGAAATGACTCCATATACATTGACACTCTTAATGGCGGTTCTGTGGACGCCTCAAGCGACAATGACTTTGTCTCTATAGAAAGCTATACTTCAGGAACTATAGACGGCAATACCGGCACAGACATTTTGCTTTCTACGCAAGATTTGTCCTCAAACGCAAACATAAGCAATTTTGAAAGCTTCATTTATGGTAGCGATGCCCATTTGATAACGAACATGGATACCCTTAAAAATTTTGGTATCCTTCTGGATGAATCTCAAACCATCATGGATCTTTCCGGCGACTGGACAGAAGATAACGGCATATTCAGGCACAACAGCCTTGATTTATGGCTCAAATCTTCCAACTTGGCAAAAAACATTAGCCTTGAAAACACTTCGACCGACATCAGCACTGATAATTTGGACAACACGATAACCATTACAGGCAAAGTAACACATAATATATCCGCTTTAAGTGGCAATGACACCATCACCATAGGTACGCTCTCTGCAGGTCTTGTAGATGGAGGTGCTGGCGATGACAGCATGCATATCACCACCATGCAGGGCGGTACAGTAAGAGGAAGTAGCAGTTACAACAGCGGAGCTGATAGTGTCATCATAGATGCCATGACCGATGGCTCAGTGTACTATATTCCGAACTTACAAGTAGGCCATATGTCCGGCGGTACTGCAGATATAAACTCTTATGGCACGGTGCGTATAAATACCTTATCCGGCGATGGCGATATAAATTTTAGCGGAGGCTCCATATACGTAACCCATATGAACGGTGGGCATATTGGCTACTCATCCCACAATGCTGGGTTTTATCATATCGAAAACTATACTGCCGGCAGTATCACGGCAACTTGGGACGCTGACATTTTAGTTTCAAAACAAGACCTTTCCTCTATAGATGAAATTAAAAATATAGACAGCTTTCTTTATGGTGCAAATATAGGAAGCATTACCTCTTTTAGTTCCCTACTCAATTTAGGTATTTTTACCAATACCGATAAAGAAATAGTTGGCCTTTCTGACGCATGGCTGGAAAACAATGGTGTATTTAAACATAAAGATTATGATTTGCACTTAAAATCAGCATATTTATCGCAAAACATTACTATGCACAACACCACAGAAAATATGTATACAGGGAAGCACAACGACAGCATCACCATTAATGGTACAGTGAATCACAATGTCTCCGCTTTGAACGGCGACGATACCATCATCATAAATACATTAGTCAATGGTGATGTGGATGGTGGCTATAATGATAACGACAGTATACACATAGATATCATGCAAGGCGGCACTGTAAATAATTCATCTTTCCCCGCTAGTACCGGTTCTGACAGCATAGCTATCGGAAGTATGTCCGGCGGCACTATTTACCATGCTGATAGTTTAGATATTGACATAATGTCTGGTGGCACTGCCAATATGGATTCATATGGCACAGCTCATATAGGCACTTTGTCGGGTGATGCGGATTTGGATATAAGCGGCGGCTCCGTTTATATAACACATATGAATGGCGGTAGAATTGAGGATTACTCACAATCCACCTTTTATCACATAGAAAACTACACTGACGGAGATATTATTGCCTACGGCGGTGGGGATATTTTAGTATCAAAACAAGATTTATCTTTGGAGAGCAGTATACGCGATGTGGACAGCTTCCTCTACGGCAATGATATAGGCCATATCACTTCCTTTGCCTCTTTACTTAGTTACGGCATCTTCACGGGCAGCGATAAAGAAATTACAGGCCTCTCCGATGCATGGAGCGAAGAAGACGGTGTATTTACGCATAAAGACTATGACTTACACCTAAAATCAGAATATTTACAGCAAAATATCACTTTGCAAAACACAGAGAAAACTCTGTACACTGGTGAACAAAATGATACCATTATCATTGAAGGCACAGTAAATCATAATATATCCACTTTAAACGGTGACGATACCATCACCATAGGCACCATGGCACAGGGCACTGTAAACGCGGGCTATTATGGCCATGACAGCATACATATCACCACCATGCAGGGCGGAACTGTAAGCGGATCAAGCCATTCTGACTACACAGCCATAGCTACCATCGAAAGTATGACCGGTGGACGTATAGATAATATAAATACGTTACAAGTAGGCCATATGTCCGGCGGTGAAGCCCATGTGGATGGTTCTGGCACAACACGTATAGATACGCTATCGGGTAGCGCTGAGGTAAAGATAGCAGGCGGTTCCATATATGTAAGCCATATGAATGGTGGTCGTATTGATGGATATCACACCAGCATCTTTTATCGTATAGAAAACTATACTGCCGGCACTCTTGATGCGGGTTACGAAGCTGATATTCTTGTATCTTTACAAGATGTATCTTCCACATCTTCTATTAAGTACATAGACAGCTTCCTCTACGGCGCAGATATTACCGGTATCACGTCCTTTGAGGCTCTGCTCAACTACGGTATTTTTTCCAATGCTGATAAAGAACTTATCTCCCTCTCAGCTGAATGGGTGGAGAACAATGGCGTATTCACGCATACTGAACATGATTTAACCTTAAAATCTTACTACTTGGCACAGAATTATATTTTGCAAGACACACTAAGTGATATCTCCACAGGCAGCAATACAGACACTGTCACCATTACAGGTAACTCTACGCACAATATCAATACTAATG
>CAYJIO010000033.1:0-9026 GCA_964370255.1 uncultured Azospirillaceae bacterium | reverse complement strand
GACCTTCAAACTTTGTGCCTTTAAGAGCCAAACGAGTAATGCGATTTTTTGTAACCCTAAACCCAGCACCAGCTTCTCTAACTGCGTTTCTTAAGTTATCTGCATCTGCTACTGTAATACCTTTGTAGTGAGATACGATTAAAACCTCAGAGTTGTTAAAGAGCTCGTTTAACTCGCTGAGCAATTGTGCTTTTTCATTACGGTTCACGTTTTTGTCTCCTTTGTTAAACCAAGTTGAGATAAAATCTCAACAACTTAAACTGCCTTGGAGAAGAAAAAATAAATCTTGTTCCCCATCTGTACTGGATATTTAAAAGCTGAACAAATTACAACTCACCAGTAGTCTTTGACAGTACTGCAAAGAGACTAAAGATAGTTATCATAGCCTCTTTGCAAATTCTTTTGTTATAAAGTAGAAATATCTACTTTGATACCAACGCCCATTGTTGAGCTTAAGGTAACTTTTTTCATATAAGTTCCTTTTGCTGCTTGTGGGCGAGCTTTTATAATTGTTTCTATAAATGCTTTTGCGTTATCATATAAAGCATCATCAGAAAAACTAGCTTTGCCGATACCAGCATGAACGATACCAGTTTTTTCAACACGATATTGAACTTCACCAGCTTTTGCTTTTTTAACCGCAGTTGTTACATCTGGAGTAACTGTGCCTAATTTTGGGTTTGGCATTAAGCCTTTTGGACCCAAAACTCTAGCAACCTTACCTGCTAAGCCCATCATATCTGGAGTTGCTATCATTCTGTCAAACTCAATTTTGCCAGAAAGGATAGAATCGATTAAGCTATCTGCTCCAACGATGTCTGCACCAGCAGCTTTTGCTTCTGCTTGTTTTTCTTCATTTGCCAAAACTGCAACGCGTAATGTTTTGCCGTTTCCGTGCGGAAGAGCGCATACGCCTCTGATATTTTGGTCTGCATGCTTTGGATCAACACCCAAGTTAAGAGCGATGTCAACTGTTTCATCAAATTTTGCAGTTGCATTTGCTTTAACGATTGATAAAGCTTCTTTTAATGAATATGCTTTGTCTTTATCAAGACCTTTATAAGCATTAACTATTCTTTTTCCCATTTTATTATCCTTCTACCGTAATGCCCATAGAAACAGCTTGACCTTTAACCATGTTCATAGCAGATTCTACTGTTGAACAATTAAGGTCAGGCAATTTTGTTTCTGCAATTTCTTTAACTTGAGCCATTGTTACTTTGCCTACTTTGTCTTTATTTGGCTCTTTTGAACCAGATTTAACGCCAGCAGCTTTTTTCAAGTAATAAGAAACCGGAGGAAGTTTTGTTATAAATGTGAATGATTTGTCTTCATAAGCAGTAATAACCACAGGAACAGGAATACCTGGCTCCATTTTTTGTGTATCTGCATTAAATTGTTTACAGAAGTCCATAATATTCAAACCTTTTTGCCCCAAAGCAGGACCCACCGGAGGAGATGGATTTGCTTTACCAGCAGGGATTTGAAGCTTGATGAACCCTAGTATTTTTTTACCAGCTTTAGCCATTTTTTTACCCTTTTTTATTGGTTTTGTGGTGTGATTATGGCAATAATCTCCCACAAATTATGTTATACAAATAGAATCGCGTTGATGCGATTTCAATGGGGCTTTTAATATAATAAATTAATTGAGTCAACAAAAAATTATGAGTCTTTTTAAGGCCTTAGAAAATATTTAGATAAATTATGATTTGACAATGCCATTTATATTATATATAAAACCTTTATGGAAGAATATAAAGCACTATTTGCAAACGCGCCTGAGTTTATGCTGGGCGTTGTTAAAGAAAGCGACTTGCCAAACTCTGATGTTTGCGAGATTGCATTTGCTGGCCGCTCAAATGTTGGAAAGTCAAGCCTGATTAATGCTTTGTTTAATAACAAAAGTGTAGCAAAAACATCAAACACGCCAGGAAGAACAAAAGAGCTTAATTTTTTTAATATTGCAGATAAAATTTATATGGTCGACCTTCCCGGATATGGATATGCAAAAGCAAGCAAATCAGAAGTTGAAAAATGGCAAAAGCTTATTTTGCAATATCTAAAAGGAAGAGTGCAATTAAAAAGAGTTTTTTTATTGATTGATAGCAGACATGGCATTAAAGAAAATGACCTAGAGATTATGAAGATACTAGACACATCTGCGGTTTCTTATCAAATAATATTAACTAAGATTGATAAAATAAGAAGAGATGAGCAAGATAAAGTTTATAAGAAAACCTCTGAAGCAATAAAAAGTCATGCTGCTGCATATCCTGTTATTTTAATGACCAGCTCTGAGAAAAGATACGGCCTTGATGAGGTTAGAAAAGAGCTATACTCTATGGCTTGAGAACGCTTGCTCTATAACTGTTATGACATATTGCAATTGCCAAAGCGTCTGCAGAATCCAAATTTTTTGGGTTTGACCCAGGGAGCAACACCTTAATCATAGATAAGACTTGATTTTTTTCTGCCCTGCCAACACCCACAACAGCCTTTTTGACCTTTGTTGGCTCATATTCAAAAATTGGAATACCTTTTAAGACTGGAGCTAGCATCACAACCCCTCTTGCATGGCCAAGCTTTAATGACGTTGCCGCATTTGTATTAACAAAAACCTCTTCTATGCTGACCTCGTTTGGATTATATGATTCTATTATATCACAAAGCTCTTTATGCAATTGGAGCAGTCTTTCTGTCATTGGCGCTTTTGCGTCTGTTTTTATATAGCCGTCTGCTATATATTTTAGCTTATTGCCGCTAACATCAATAACCCCCCAGCCCGTGCAAGACAGAGAAGGGTCTAGCCCCAATATCCTCATTATAATTGTTCCAAAAGCTCGTCTGATATTTTGGCGTTATGAAAAACTTTTTGAACATCATCGTCTTCTTCAAGAGCGTCTAAGAACGCAACAAAAGACTTTGCTGCGTCAAGGTCTGTAATTTCAACCTCCATCAAAGGCTTCCAGTCTAGCCTAGATGCCGCAGGTGTGCCGTATTTTGCCTCAAGAATTTCTGTTACTGAGCCCAAGTCGTCAGGGAGAGTTTCTATCATGTGCCTTTCTTGCGTTTCGACATCATTTGCGCCAGCTTCTATTGCTGATTCAAACATAGAATCGGCATCTGCCACGTCTAATGGGTATTCAATATAACCAATGCGCTCAAAGTTAAACGCAACAGAGCCTTCGGCGCCAAGGCCGTTTCCTCTTTTGCCGTAGATTGTTCTTACATTTGAAGCGGTTCTATTTTTGTTGTCTGTTAAAGCCTCTGTAATAACAGAAACTTTGCTTGGGCCAAAGCCTTCATATCTAACCATAACATAATCATCACCGCCAGCTGTTTGAGATGCTTTTGAGATTGCTCTTTCAATATTATCTTTTGGCATACTCTCTGCTCTTGCGGCTGCGATTGCAAGCCTCAACCTTGGGTTTTTGTCAGGTTCTGGTGCTCCAGACTTGGCAGCAACTGTAATTTCTCTTGAAAGTTTTGCAAACATAGAGGCCTTTTTTTTGTCTTGCGCCCCTTTTCTATACATAATATTTTTAAACTGCGAGTGCCCAGCCATTTTTTATCCTTTCTATTAATATCCTAAAATTACGTAATCTATTTTTTGCTCATCGGCAGATGTTATTTTTATTTTTGTGCCCATTATATTTATTTTTGTATTAGGCTTGTTTTCAAAATAAAAAACCTCAAACTCCCCTCTGTCTTTTGAATACTTTGAGTAATCTAAAACCGTAAAGCTTAATTGCCCTAGCTTTATGCCACTATATTTTATGTCAAAGCCAGTTGCAGGAATGCTTTGGTCTAATTTAGTTTCTTTTAATATCTCAAAGCTTAAGTTTGCTGGAGAGGGAACAAAAACAGAATCTAAAACAATTAAGCGACCGTCTTTGACCTCACCCATTTTGCCAGCAATTTTTCCGTCATCTTCAATTAACCAAACATACCCTTCTTCATTTGAGGGCAATAGTGAGTACCATTTATTATCAACAAAAGAGCGGCCCAAAAGTTTTTTTGTGTCTTTTTTATAGACCAAAGAAGGGACAGAACCCCCGTTTAAGCTACCGTCTTGATTGGCCTTAACAAGGCAGTCTTGGTAATATCTTTTTATGTATGTTTTGTTATAAAAAACTGAGTAGCCTGTATAGACGCGATGAATTTCATTCTTTTTTGGGTAGACGTCTGAAACCTTTTCTGTTTTAACAAGCTTCATTGTTTCATTATTAAAAAACTGGATAGGATAGCTGTTTATATCATTGAAAAAAGCGTTTCTTTGTGGCAAAACGTCAATGTTTCCGGCATGAATTCTACACGCAGATAGTCCTAAAATAGATGCAAAAATTAGTATTTTCTTCATATTTGTTCCTTTATAATAGATGCATTATAATATAAAATTTAATAAAGTAAAGAATGGAATAAAATATGCACACCCAATGTTTTGAATTTATTTTTGAGCCACAAGTTGAGTATGATGAACTTTTTTTAGAAAAGCTAGAAGAGCTATTTGAAGTTGTGTCAATAAACATTTTAGAAGACGGCAGAGAGCAAGCTGTTGCATACTCAAGAGAGAAAATTAACTTTGGCGCTGATATTTTTTATGAAGTCAAAAAACTAGAAAGCCAAAATTGGCTAAAGGATTATGTTGTTGAGTTTGAGCCCTTTGAGGTTGAAGACTTTATGTTTTATGGCTCTCATCAAAAAAAAGCCCCTCAAACAAATAAAGCCTTAATTCAAATATATGCAGCCACTGCCTTTGGCTCAAATCACCCTACAACGGTTATGTGCATTGAACACATTTGCAATCTTAAAAAACAAGGATTTAAGCCAAATAATATTTTGGATATGGGCACGGGCTCTGGTATTTTGTCTTTGGTTGCAAAAAAACTTTGGCCAAACGCAAGTATTGTTGCCTGCGATATTGATGAAGAAGCTGTTATTGTGACCCAAGGCAATTTTGAAAATAATAACGCAGATAATGTAGAGGTTTTTTTAAGTGATGGGTATCAAAATGTCTCTGGCGAGTTTGACTTAATTTTGGCAAATATCTTGGCAAACCCTTTAATAAGTATGAAAGATGACGCATATAAGCACATAAACAAAAATGGCTACATAATTTTGTCTGGCTTTAATGCAGAGCAAGAAGATTGGGTAATATCAGAATATATAAAAGCAGGATTTAAGCATATAAATACTAAAGAGAATCAAACATGGAGAGCATCATTATGTATGAGTTAATCACCTTAAACAATCAATTCTTGGGACTTGATGTTTTAGAAGAAGAAAATGAGATATTAAAACTAACTGGGTTTTCGGGCTCTAATGCAACCCTCTTAAAAGGCAAAGAAAAATCTTATTTGTTTACAGACAAACGCTATGAACTGCAAGCAAAGCAAGAAATAAAAGACCCAAACATAGAGATTATATTCGCGGCTTATGATTATTGGATTGCAAACAACATCAAAGACAAAGTATATTACAACCCTTGGTGTCATTCAATTACTGTAGAAAACAGGTTTAAGGAGATTGGCAAAAACTTTATAGCCAAAGCAAAAGAGCCAAGATATTATATAGATAAATGCCCGTTTGAATATAGTGTTGAATATGCAGGAAGCCCTGCCTCAGAAAAAGTTTTTAATATACTAGAGCTTATAAAGACAGAAGACTTAGACGCATATATCATAACAAATGCAACAAATGCGTCTTGGCTATTAAACCTGCGCTCTTCTGTTTTGCCCTACAGTCCTGTTTATAGAACTTTTGCAGCTGTTAACAAAAAAGGTGAGGTGCACTTGTTTAATCACCCAAAACAAATAAAGAAGTATAAAAAAGTTGGGTTTTCTGAGTTGGAGACACCCGCAATATTTGCAAAATATTTTAAGAATTATAAATACTTACACGCCCCAACATGGAAACAGCGGTTTTCAAAGTCAGAAGTTGAGGTTGAAGGATTTAAAAACGCTCATATCAAAGATGGCGTTGCCATAACAAAGCTTTTATATTGGCTGTATAATGACAATGCTAAAAAAACAGAGGCAGACGTTGCAAGCAAACTGCAAGAGCTAAGAGAGAGCCAAGATGACTACTTTAAGCCAAGTTTTGCATCAATAGTTGCGTATGGCAAAAACTCTGCACTTCCTCATTATCAGCCGACAGAAAACAGGTCAGACAATGTTGGCAAAGGAATGCTTTTAATAGACGTTGGCGCACATTATTTTGGTGGCACAACAGACATGACAAGAACTATTCATCTGGGCAAAGCAACAAAAGAACAAAAAAAACACTACACGCTTGTCTTAAAAGGACACATAGACCTTGCAATGCAAAAGTTTCCTTATGCTACAACTGGCAAACTTATAGATATTTTAGCAAGAAGTCCGTTATTGAATGAGGGGCTTGACTACGAACACGGCACGGGGCATGGTGTTGGCAACTTTTTATGCGTCCATGAAGGCCCTTCTATTTCAAAAAAAGGTTTTAAGCCGATATATGAAAACATAATAACCTCAATAGAGCCCGCAGTTTATTTTGAAGACAAATATGGCATAAGGATTGAAAACTTATATCGCACCAAAAAAGAAGAAAGTGGCTTTTTAAGTTTTGAAAACCTTACCTTTGTGCCTCTTGACAATTCTTTGATAGATATTAATTCGTTGTCAGAAGCACAAAAAAAGTTTGTATTTGAATATCAAAAAAATGTTTATAAAAAGTTGGAGAATTTTTTAGATGAAAAAGAGAAGTCTTGGCTTAGGTCTTATATTTCTTTTAATGTTATTAACAGCAAAAGTTGATGCAAAAGTTTTGCCGTATCAATATCATTATACAAATCCTTATGTTTATATTTTTTGGACTGGACAAGAGGATTGTTATGAGTGCCTTTCTACAATTGAGCTAATTGAAACAACAATCGCAAGGGCTTTTGAGGGCAAATATCAAACGTATGTTATAAATTATTGGCAAGACAAAACCTATGATTATAGGGGCATATATGACCTTAATTCACCACTGTCGATAGTCTTGATAAACGTTGAAGATGATAGCGTGGTTGGCAGCAAAAAAATTAGAATACAATCAACAGTTGATGATGTTGAAGAGTTCAGAAAAGAGCTTGTTTTTAACATAAATGAATTTTTTCAATAAAACCTCTTGACTGTAAAAATATATTTTTATATACTAAAAGTAGTAAATTTATAAAAGAGGTCGATATGCCAAATGGAAAAGTAAAATGGTTTAATATGAAACACGGGTATGGCTTTATTATACCTGAAGATGAAGATGCGCAAAAGGATGTCTTTATTCACGCTTCTAGGTTAATAAAAAGCGGGATTAAAAAGCTTGAAGATGGGCAGAAGGTTCAATACGATGTTTATGATGACAACGGAAAGCCAGCTGCAGAAAATATTTCTATAATAAATTAAAGAAATTTTTAAGATATATAAAAATGGCTCTTCTTTTTTGGGGATAGCCATTTTTGCTATGGACAATTGAGAAAATTAATTATAAAAGAGAATCGCCTTTATGAGAGACAACACCAAATCGGGGTGTAGCGCACTGGTAGCGCACTGCTTAGGACTTTTTTATAAGTAAGCTTATAAAAAAGAAATTGTTATTGAAGACAAGCACGCCTTTAATTATTATAAAATCATAGCCCTCTTTTGGGGCAACACCAAATCGGGGTGTAGCGCACTGGTAGCGCACTGCTTAGGACTTTTTTATAAGTAAGCTTATAAAAAAGAAATTGTTATTGAAGACAAGCACGCCTTTAATTATTATAAAATCATAGCCCTCTTTTGGGGCAACACCAAATCGGGGTGTAGCGCAGTCTGGTAGCGTACTTGTCTGGGGGACAAGGGGTCGCTGGTTCAAGTCCAGTCATCCCGACCATAATAAACAGTTGTTGAAAAACAGCTGTTTTTTGTTTTAAAAACAAGGATTTATGCGAGTTGGCTAAAGATCCCCCTTTCAGGGGAAATCTTTTTAACGCCGTCCTTTGGCATTTTCGCCCAATTGCATCGGGCTTTTACGCAGTCTCGAAAAAAGCTTTTGTAAAATCAGTAAAATTCACCTATCTTCGAACTTTTCTCCTTTTCTGTCATACCACGGCTTTACTCTCGAACTTTTTGATAAAATAGCAAAAATTGACAAAAAACACTTTACAAAGTTGTAAATTTGTGATATATGTGGGTTTGATAAATTAAGAATATGTATAACTAAAAAATAATTATTATGGAAAAGTATTTTAAAATCCAAGTCTCAAAATCTGCAAGTCTTGTGGTTAGTCATCAATTAACAGATAAAATTGAAATAGCTATTAAATCGTCCAGTGTTTTAGCAATTAGTATATTAGACAACATTACTATCAATATAAGTGATGTATCTGATGGCAAAAATTCTGTTCATGACATTAAAGTTGATGTTGTAGAAAATAGTGATGCACTATCTTTATCATTTAGCGATAAAAGTGTTTTCTCCTTAAGCAAAGAAGCAAACACAGAGATATCTATTGCAATTAATGAATTAGTAGAGCAAAAAATAACAATGACAACATCTGCTTTGACAAAGGATAAATATGAAGGTTCTTCTTATAAAGAAGATGAGCTAATACAAATCTGTGATCTTCCTGCAGTGAAATATTTTGAATATCTATCTGGCAAAGTTTACACTTTATTGCGGCGCTTTCCAATCGATTGTCAGCCAGATGAAATACGTGTTGGAGATATCCTAACAACAACTGAGACAGACCTTTTAAGGATTAGAAGCATAGGAAAAGGGACTGTCCAGAAAATCAAGTCTTTTCTTGCAGGAAAAGATTTATCATTAGGAATGAATATACCTAATTGGAAGTCCTTAAGAGAAAAAGAAAAATAAATTTTAAACCTTTAATAATTAACCCTTAGCTTAGTGCTAGGGGTTAATTGTTTTTTAAACTATTAAAAGTTTCAATTAAATATTTATATCTCTTAAAATTCTCAGTCCGAAGTATGCGTATTTCTACGACCATAATAAACAGTCTTAGAAATAAG
>CAYJIO010000032.1:0-9095 GCA_964370255.1 uncultured Azospirillaceae bacterium | reverse complement strand
AATCAGCGCTTTTAATTTTTTTATAGAAATCTAATTAGCCTTGTCTAGCTTTTAATTTTGGGTTCTTTTTATTAATAACATAAACACGACCTTTTCTACGAACGATTTGACAATCTTTATCGCGAACTTTTTTAGATCTCAAAGAGCTATAAACTTTCATTTCTTTATTCCTTTTTTATTGACTTGGGCGCAAAGTATGATATTTTTTCATAAATGTCAACCACTTTTATGAGGTTTTTATGAAAAAATATGTTTTTATACTCTCAATGTTCTCAATAAGCCCCGCTTTCTCTCAAGTTGCTTATATGCAAGAGGCAAAAGAGCTTGGCTCAATCGCAGGGCAGGGCATGGCTTGCAATGCTTCAAAATTAAGAACTTTTGAGATGCTATCTCATGCAATACTCCTTTCAAAGGCGCAATCAACATCACAAAGAGACTCGGGATTAAAAACTTATATTGATGAAAAAGTAAAATCATATAAGTTATCAAAAGGCGATTGCTCAGAAGTCTTACCTGTTTTTGACACCCAAAAGATTTTTGACATTAATTTATATCATGATGGCACATTAATAATGCCAGACGGCACAAAAATTATTCCCAAAATCCCCTATGATGCAACAAAAATATAATAAAAAAGAGAGCGCAAGCTCTCTTTCTCTTTATCCTTAAAAGCTATATAAACATTGTGTCTAACAACTCTTTTGCATAAGCCCTCAAATCTGGGCTGCCCATTAGCTTGAGCTTAAGGTCGGCTTTTGCCAGTTCATCATTAGTGCCGCAGTCCATTCGCATTGTGTCACAAAGCACACCAGTTAGCTTCATACCTCTGTCACAAGCCAAGCCCATTGCATCAGCAAGATTAATTTCTCCATTTGTGCCTTTTTCAACTTCTGGCAAAACCTCAAGAATTTCATTAGGCAGAATATATGGCCCCATAGACGCATAGTTTGAAGGCACATCTTCTAGCTTTGGCTTTTCAACTTTTCCTGTTGCATGAACAACTCTGCCATCTCTAACAGCGCCTTTTAAGACCCCATAGCGGATAACCTCTTCTTTCGGAAACTCCATAATGTTTTCTACCATGCCACCATATTCATTATACACTTTCAAAAGCTGTGCCAACACACCTTCACCTTTTAAGTTTACATAAACATCATCTGGCCACATCACAATAAAGTCACGCTTGCCAATTATTTCTTTTGCCATTAAAACGGCATGTCCATTGCCCCTAGGTTCTGACTGTTCTGCAAAAGAAAACTTCATTCCTTGCGGAATAATATCTTGAACAATTTTTAGCAAATCTAATTTATTTTTCTCTTTTAGATGATTTTCTAGCCATTGATTTTTTGAGAAATGGTTTTTAAACAGATGCTGACACGACTGGTCAGAATATATAAAAACAATTTCTTTAATGCCAATCTCTTTGCAAGCATCAACCGCATATTCGATAATTGGTTTAGAATTTAGTGTTAGAAATCCTTTATGCAATGCTTTTGTAGCAGGTAGGTTTCTTGTAGAAAGCCCCGCCACAGGAAGAACGCATACTTCTGGCTTTTTGTTCATTTTAATCTCCTCTTATTCTTGAATTATAACAACACCCTCTATAACCTCAGGCGTTTCAGT
Organism: uncultured Azospirillaceae bacterium; assembly: GCA_964370255.1. Lineage (GTDB taxonomy): Bacteria > Pseudomonadota > Alphaproteobacteria > RF32 > CAG-239 > JAWXUC01. The sequence continues at coordinate 7,472 of CAYJIO010000032.1, read as the reverse complement.
CTTGGTTTTAGTAACTTTTTCTTTTGAAAAGTCTAAAACTTTTAGTGCTTTTTCTTCAATTTTCTTAATTTCTTGCAAATCTTTTTTTATGGTAACAACCCCTTTGCTTTCTGTTGAAATTGTGCTTGTATTCTCTTTTATTATATTTTCAATTTCTTTGACCCTTTGCGTCTCTTGATAAAGAGAGTTTTCTTTATTAAAAATGTCTTGTGCTTTTTTTATTTCATTCTCAGACATTAAAGACAGCTCTTTTATATCATTTGCCGTAATAGCTTTGTTTTCAGTCATTATATTAAGAATGCTTGCCAATAAATCAATATTATTGCTTGCCAAAGAGTTATTATATTCTTTTTCTGCCAAGTTGTGCACAAAACTAATTCTGTTTGCATATTCTTTAACTTTTATTGATGCGCTACTTGTATTAATACTATCTATAACAGTCTGGCTAGACTTAATCTCTTTTAGCTTGTCTTTTATCTCAGCTATCTTTGTATTAAAGCTTCTGGCTATTTCTTTTGAGCGATTAAAGTCATCATTAATCTTTGCAAAAGAAACATTTATTGCCTCTTTTGTGTCACTTAAATAAAGTTCGTTTACCTCATTGTTTATGTCTTCAATTTCTTCTTTGACTTTTGCGTTGCTAGATTTTATTGTGCCAATCATTTCTTCGGTATATTCCACAGCCTTACTTTGCAAAAATGTTTTATCAAGCTCAGTTATCAATGGCGAAATTTTGTTAATTAAACTTTGATAAGCTTTTTTTGCCTTAAGGTCATTTGCTTTGCTTTGCTTAACTAAAAGGTTTTGATTTTGAAGCTCAATCAAGTCTTTCTTTATTGATTGCGCTTCTTGCTGCACTTCTAGCATTTCTTTTATAATAGTTTGCTTTTCAATTTCTTCTCTTAATTTTTTTTGCTTGTCAAAAGCTTCTTGTTTTTTGTTCAAGATGTCTATAAGCTCTTGCGCTTTTATAGTAAGCGTTGGGTTGTCAATGCTAGGCCCAAGTATAAAAGAATACGGAGCAATAAACGTTGCATTACTAAAGTTTACCAAAAAGCTTGTATCCATTGTCCAGTTTTTCAAAAAGCCTTTGCTAGATAGATTAATCGCTTGTCTTCCAAGGTTAAAGTTCTTAGCAAAATTAAAATCGCCCCCATTAATATTTATATTAAAAGAGGTGTTCCCAAAATGCGTCTCTCCGCTCTCAAGATAGTTTCTAATTGTTTGCAAAAGGTTTGTTGGCGTGTCTCTATTAACAACGTCTTCAAAAACTTTGTTTAAGTCAATTCCTTTTATAATCAAGCCGGCAATGCTAACATTTGCACTTGCACTCAGATTTTCAAAAGCGTCTTTTTTTGATGTTGCAACAGTTTCAAAAGATGCTTTTTCTATATTAAAAGACTGCCCAACAATTTTATATACATCACCTTGCAACAGCGCACTTGGCAATTTTTGATTTTTAAGAATTATCTCACCTTTAATGCTGGGGGTCTTTTCAATATCTATAACAGCTTGCGCAACCAACGGAGCATTATTTAAGGTCGCCTTCAAATTATTTATTGCTATTTTATCATCTTTAATATCTAGCACAACATTTGCTTTATCAAGCCTAATGTCTTGGACATCAAGCTCGCCTATATCAAGGTTTGCCTCCAAATTAAAGCTTTTATAAAAATCATAATTTATTTGCTGATTGCTATACGATGGCTTTTTCACAAAAGAATGTTTTTTTGTGCTGTCTTTAATTATGCTATTGTTGCCCTCATTTTTTTCTGGATTATATATAAACCTTTTTGTGTCAAACTTGTTGATGCTCAAATCTGCCTTAATCTCTGGCTTGGCTCTTTTTTTATAACTAACATCTCCATAAAAGGTGTTGTTGCCAATTTTTGCACTAAGGTCTGTGAAGTTGGCATCGCCATTATCAGAAGATACCTTAGAGCTAAAGGATAAGTTGCCAAGAGAATAAGTTAAAGGCTCATACTTAAACCCTAATGTCTTTACAAAATTTAAGAAGTCAGGAGAGGCAACCTCAAGAGTGCCATTATATTTTGCACCCTCTTTCTTTATGTTTCCAGAATATGTCGCGCTAAAGTTATTAAAGTCAAAGATTGCTTTTGTATTATAATCTATTTCAGTCCCGCTTATAATTCCTTGAGCGTTCACTTTATCAAGCTTTGATGATGAGATAAACGGAAAGTTTATAGCGCTTTTATCCAGAAAAGAATTAAAGTTGTTTGTAACAATCTTATACTTCATATTACTAAGCGACGATGATGTTCCAACTTCCTTAACAATTCCAGACAAAGTTAGTTCTGCATCATTTACATTAGTTGCACTCAACTCAGAAATATTTAAGTCGCCAAGTGTTAAATTTGCTGCCAAAGAAAACTCTTCTACGGGTGTGGAATCAAGTATTAAGAGTTTTGCTTTTGTATTAATCTGTGCGTCAAAATCTTTAAGTATGCTAGTTTCGCTTAACTTGTGTAACACCTCTCCAAAAAAGGAGTCAGAATTGTTTTTTGCATCGATAAAAAGATAATCATTAAGATTAATACTATCAAAGTCCACAGCAAACAAAATATTTGGGCGTTCATTTCTTAATATTCCGATATTGCCTTTGGCAGTAGTTCTGTCTATCAAGGCATTTATCTCAGATATTTTTATTTGCTCATTATTACCCTCTATTGTCGCAGCAATTTTTGCTTTTTTATATGTTCCAGCGTTATGCTTTTTTGGGGCAACATTTAGCCAAGTCAAGACCGCAAAAAAATCATTTGAATTAAAGTCTGCATTTATAGAATACGCAAGGTTATTTGCTTCTTGCATATAAAATTGCCCTTGAGCTTTCAGGGTCGATTCTTTTACAAGAGTTGCCACAAACTTTTCAAGATTAAAAATGTTTTGCTCCACGCCAAGCTCAAAAGAAATGTTTTTAATGTTTTCATTGTTATATTGCGCATTTAAGATATTAAAAGAGCTTTTTATATCAAACTCAATAGGCGGAATTGTCTCTTTTCCAACAAGGACTTGACTAAATAAAAAGGCCAAAGGTTCAAGATCAAGCTGCGTAAAATTAAAAGCAGTTTCAATTTGCGGAATTGCACTTGCCTGACTTCCAACATTATAAGGAATTAATATATTTGCAGACCCTTTTGTTTGCCCGTATGAAAAAACGAAATTTGATATCACGGTCTTTTCTTTATTTTTCGCCACCTCAAGATTAAAAGTAAGTGGATAATTATATTTCTCGCTTAGCTTATAGTTCTTCATATTTGAATCAACAAAGGCTTTAAATTCCTGAGAGGAGAATACAACATCTCCATTAAAGCTGTTGTTTTCTTTTAAGAAGCTTCCATCAAACCTAACTATTGTTTTTGACGCAGGGTGAGAAAGAGCAAAATTAAGAGTTGTAGCAAATCTGTTTGATAGCTCCCCAATAACAATAGAGAACCCAGCGGGCTGCTTGTCTTTGATATAGCTTCCGTCAATATTAAACGGCCCAAGCAAGCTTTGCGCAAGTGTTTCTGCATTTAAGCTTGTGAGTTGAAATTGCTTGTTGTTCTTTTCATCTCTATAGTTTAGCGTCGCATTCTGAATGGTCAAAGACTTTAGTAAAAGCTTTGAGTTTTTTAATTTGTTCATAACGCTGTCATCTATGTTTTGCAGCCAATTGCACTCCCCACTAGGGTTTCTAAGAATGTTTATGGTTGGCTCTAAAAGTGTGACTAACGTAACCTCAAACCTGCCCCTTAATAATGGCAACAACTCCAACTCAGAGTTAAGGCTCTTAATGCTCATGAGGTCTGCATCATCAGTATATGCGTTTGGATTCTTAATTTGGACGTTTGTTGCTTTTAATACAGGATAAGGGAATATTGACAAAGACACAGGGCCAGAAAAAACAATCTCTTTGCCAGTTGTTTCAAAAAAGTTTTTAGATATAATATCTTTGTGCTTGTTCCAGTCAATGCTTGATATATAAAAGTATCCGCTGATTAATGTTATTACAATAACTGAAAATATTATTAAAAGTATTTTTTTTCGCATGATACCCTCTTGTCAAATAAATATATTTATATAATATAATCATAATAAATAAAGTAAAGAGGTTTTCTATGATTAATATAAAAAATAAAATTAAAGGCTACAAACCAAAGAGATTAATCATTTTAGGCTCTGGTCTTGGTGGCGTTGCAGATGAGTTAACAGACATCAAGATTATTGATTACAAAGACATAAAAGGCTTTCCTGCATCAAGCGTCGCCGGTCATGAGGGGCGCTTAATTGCGGGCAGATTGGGCTCAGAAGATGTGTTGTGTATGCAAGGAAGAGCTCACTTATATGAAGGCCATTGCCCAAGCGTTATAGATGACATTATAAAAGCCTTTTTTGATGCTGGGATAAGAGAGTTAATCGTAACAAACGCAGCAGGCTCTTTGCAAAAAAACGCCCCCCCGGGCTCCATAATGCTTATTAGTGACCATATCAACTTTGTTGGCATAAATCCTTTAGTTGGCAAAAACAAAGAAGAATACGGCCCAAGGTTTGTTGATATGTCAGATGCTTATAATAAAGTTTTAAGAAAAAAAGTAAAATCAATTGCAAAAAAACAGCGCATAAAGGTGCATGAAGGTGTTTATTTATTTGTCTTAGGCCCCGTGTTTGAGACCAAGGCAGAGATAAAAGCATTTAAGGCATTGGGTGCAGACTGTGTTGGTATGTCAACCGTGCCAGAGGTCATCTCGGCGGTTCATTGCGGAATGAGCGTTATAGGAATGTCTGCCATCACAAACTATGGAACAGGGTTGCAAAAAAAATCCCTCTCACATGAAGAAACTTTGGAAGTAGGCGCCATTGCAAGCAAAAATATAATAAAACTTATCAAGGCATATTTTAATGAATGATGAACAAATCGCACAAGTTATCTTAAACACAATGGACTTAACCTCCTTAAACAAAGATGACTCAAGCTTTAAGATAGAAGAGGTTGCCAAAAGAGCAAAAACAATTCATGGTGATGTTGCAAGTGTTTGCGTTTATCCACAATTTATAAAAACCGTTAAAGAAAACACAGATGTTAACGTTGCAACCGTAATAAATTATCCACACGGACTAGATGAGCCCTCAAAGATAGCAAGTGACATAAAAGACTTTACAAAATTTGGCGCATCAGAAGTTGATGTTGTCTTTCCGTATAGATATTTTTTAGATAAAGAATACAAAAAAGTAGACGCATTTTTAAGTGTGATTAGCTCAATTGACAAAGACATAACCTCAAAGGTCATAATAGAGACCTCAGAGCTTGAAAAACTCAGTAACATTGTTGATGTAACAAAAATATGCTTAAGCGCAGGGGCAAACTTTATAAAAACCTCAACTGGCAAAACCAAATGTGGTGCAACTCCAGAGGCTGCAAACATAATCTTAGAAACAATAGCAACACACCCAAAAAAAGCAGGGTTTAAGGCAAGCGGTGGCATAAAAACTTTTGAAGACGCCAGAAAATATGTTGTGCTGGCAGACGCAATTATGGGCACAAAACGCCTAAACAAAAAAAACTTTAGAATAGGTGCAAGCTCATTATTAGGAGACGTATTAAGATGTTTATCCAAGACATAATTATCAAAAAAAGACAAGGCAAAGAGTTAAGCAAAGAAGAAATAAGCTTTTTTATAAATGCGGTTAAAGACGCAAGCGCTTGCGACAGTCAAATTGGCGCATTTACAATGGCAGTTTGCATCAACTCTATGAGTGATGAAGAAATAAAAGATTTAACCTTTGCAATGCGTGATAGCGGAGACGTCTTAAGCTGGAATTTAGACGGCCCAATTGTCGACAAACATTCATCAGGCGGTGTCGGTGATAAAATAAGCTTAATGCTTGCCCCAATGATGGCGTCTATTGGTGCTTATGTCCCAATGATTTCTGGCAGAGGCTTAGGGCATACTGGTGGCACACTAGACAAGTTCGATTCTATTATAGGATACAACACCAACCCTACAAACAAACAGTTCGAAAAGGTTGTAAAAGAGGTTGGTTGTGCAATTATTGGCCAAACCTCAAACCTTGCTCCTGCAGACAAAAAAATATATTCTATAAGAGATGTCTCTGGCACAGTTGAATCAGTGCCTTTAATAACAGCCTCAATCCTTTCAAAAAAACTTGCCGCAGGACTAGATTGTTTGATAATGGACTTAAAATGTGGCAACGGCGCATTTATGAAAACTCAAGCCGAGGCAAAAGAGCTTGCCAACTCAATAGTTAGGGTTGGCAATTTGGCAGAAACTCAAACAGACGCCATAATAACAGATATGAACTCTGTTTTGGGCAAAAACGTTGGCAACGCGCTTGAGGTTTTAGAGGCGGTGGAATACTTAAAAGGCATTAATATTGACCCAAGATTACACTCAATTAATATGCAGCTATGCACAAGACTTGCTCAAATGGCAGGGTTAGATGCCAAGCAGTTGCAGGTCAACTTAGACAACGGCAAAGCATTAGAAATTTTTGGCAAAATGGTCTCAGCGCTTGGCGGCCCCAAAGACTTTACAGACAAATATAAAGACTATCTGCCAAAAGCAAAAATAATAAAGCCTGTTTTTGCAGACAAAGACGGCGCTGTAACAGGGATGAAAACCAGAGAAATTGGCATGCTCTTAATCAAGTTAAAAGGCGGCCGCTCAACCCCAGAAGACAAACTTGACTACGCAACAGGTTTTTCAGACTTTTGCCAAATTGGTGATATATTAAATAAAGACAAGCCAATTTGCTATATCCACGCCCAAACTCAAAAAGATTTTGAAGAAGCCTCAACAGAGATAAAAAAACTGATAACACAAAAATCTTGACAAAATCGCAAATGGCTGTAAAATTATGTTCTTAAAACAAGTATTAATCAATTAAAATTTTATATTTATGAACACATCATTAGCATTATTAATTTTTGTTGCTGGCGCATCAGCAATTGCAGTAGCCTATACAAAAAGCTACTTAAAAGAACCAGAACACAAGAAACAAGCATTTAGATTTTCAACAAAAGGTAGAACTATATGTCTTGGATCTATTTTGCTTGTGATAAGCGTTGTTTTAAACGCTTACTCAGTTGAGAGAGATACAGCTATATCAAGTCTTCAAGACTTTATCGGAGGTAACTTAATCTTAGATTATTTTAGCTACTTCCTTGTTGGGTTAATTCCTTTTCTCTCCGGAATTATTTTTAATGAGATGAGAAAGTGCACATCGAAGTGGCGAACTCCAGCAAAAAGGAGAAGTTTTTTTTGGCTTTCTATCATCTGCTTGGCACTGTTTTTGCATTCGCTAGTTAGTATAGGTGACCTTTTAGTCTTGCTACTTTATATGCAAGCCATAACAATTTGGGTGATTTGCATAAAAGCTCAAGAAAATTGATATACCCCCCCCTTATTTTTTTAAGAGGGGGGTTGTTTTTGAACTGTTCCCCTTGCGGGGGA
>CAYJIO010000031.1:0-9117 GCA_964370255.1 uncultured Azospirillaceae bacterium | reverse complement strand
AAATGAAGTTGAGCAGGGCTAACGCCACCTGTTGTGCCTACGGTTGCAATTTTTTCTCCAGCAACAACTTTTTGCCCTTTTTTAACATATAATCTGTCTGCGTGCGCATAAGCTGTTATCCACCCGCCAGAATGCTTAATTAAGACCAAATTTCCAAAGCCTTTTAGCTCGTTGCCAGCATATGCAACGCTTCCACCATCTGCGGCTTTAATAGTTGTGCCTTTTGCGGCTTTAATATTAATGCCATCATTTGTTTTGCCTTTGCCTATTGTGCCATATTTTGAGATAATTGTCCCCTTAACAGGCCACATAAACTTTGAAGAACGAGGTTTAACATAAGTTGTCGTTTTTGGCTTTGGCTTCCATGTTGGCTTTGTTGTTGTGGCTGTTTTTTTAACTGGTGTCTTAGCCGCAGTTTTAACAGGCACATAGCTGTTTGATGTTTTGGTCGTAACTATTGAGGCCGGCAAAACCAATCTTTGCCCAATTTTTATACTTGCAGGGTTAGAGATATTATTCACCCTTGCCAAGGAGCTTTTTTCAACATTATATCTTTTTGAAATATTATAAAAAGTATCGCCCTTTTTAACAATATGATATTTTGTTTGAATCATTTGCAGTCTTTGCCCAATTTTTAAGGTATAAGGAGGCCTTAGGTTGTTTGTAGAAATAACCTCTCGTAAAGGCACATTATATTTTTTTGCCAAAGAATAAAGAGTGTCTCCTTTTTTGACTATAACATAATTTGGATTCGCAGTTCCAAAAATATTGCCCCAGTCATAACTAACCCATTTTACACCGTTATCATAAGTGCATGAGCATAAAAACAAGCAAAATATAAGAGTTATATACTTTTTCATAGCTTATATTATAAGCTAAATTGCTTTATATATTATTAATAAAGTTGATTAAATGCTTTTTTTAAGCCAAGAAATAATGCTAGAAAGACTGCCTCCAGATATTTTTGAGGCGACTTTGGTTGGTTTTTTTTCAGAATAAGACATTGCAAACATAAGCAATCCAACGCAAGTAGAAAACTCAGGGGTTCGCAATCTCTCTGGCAAAGCAAAAATATTTTGTGGTTGCCCAAGCCTAATTTGCTTATCTAGTATAAGCTGCGCAACTTCAGAGATTCCAGATAACTGAGATGTTCCGCCTGTTAATATAACCCTGTGAGAAGATATTTCCTTCAGTCCCTGCTCTATAAGTTTTTGACTAACAAGCTCAAATATTTCTTCCACTCTTGATGCAATAATAGATATTAACTCTTCTTTTGCAACTTGTCTAATAGAGCTGTCATCTTCTTGTCCAATTGGATATATGTTTATAAGCTCATTTTTATCTTCCATTGTTAAAAACGCGCAGCCATGAAGGGTCTTAAGCCTTTCTGCATGCGCAAAAGATGTGGTTAATCCATAGGCAATATCATTTGTAATGTTAACACCACCAACAGGAATAGAGCTAAAATAAACAGGATAACCATTCTTAAATATTGCAATAGATGTGCTTCCTCCACCAATGTCGATAACCGTTGCGCCAAGCTCTTTTTCTTCTTCTGCAATGCAAGAAAGAGAAGACGCATAAGCACTAAAAGCATTAGACACAATCTCAAGATGTGCGTTTTCAAGAACCGTATTAATGTTCTTAAAAACAACTTGAGGCACAGTGCCAGTCAAAATATCTACACAAAGACTTTCTGCAAAAATGTTTCTAGGGTCTTTAATGGCCTCAGCGCCATTAATTATATATTGAGTTGGCAAGCAATGCACAAGCTCAAGCCCTTCTGTATTTATTCTAGCCAGCCCTTTTTCTAAAACTTTATTAATATCAGCCTCATTTATTGGTCTGTTTTTATTAATTGATATTTCAGGAGATCTGACACTGCTTTTAATTTTATCAGAATTAATATTAACAATAAGCCTGTCGATTCTCTCATTTGCCATTTGCTCTGCGTTTTCAACCGCATTACACACACTAAGAGTTGCCTGATTTATATCTGTTATATTGCCATTTTTAATGCCATTAGAGGCATTGTATCCATAGCCAACAATACTTACTTTTCTATCTCTAGATATTTTTGCAATTAAACAACACACCTTTGATGAACCAATATCCAAGGCCGCCAAAATTGTAGATTTTCCAAAAGGATAGTTCACGCTTTTATTTCCTTCACAGAGCTTTCTCCATTATTTGTTTTAAGTTTTAATATAACTTTATCTTCAAATCTTAAATCAATAATAGTTAACGGACGCTTAAGAATGCCTCTAGTTTTATTTAATTTCATCAATTTTTTCCAAGCTTGCATAAAATTGTGCTGAGGCAGCTTTATAACAGTTCCGTCTTTTATGTCATCTAAAATAACGTTCCATCTCCTGTTTGATACATATTGCAACCCTTTAACATTCTTAAAAACAGCTTCATCAGATGCAACAGTGTCTAGCACTTCAAGCAAGTTTTCTCTTGAGCCTTCTCCAGTAACAACAATATATTCACTTTGAGGCGTAAAGTCTGTCTTAATCACTTCAGCATTTTCATCTAGCGGATAAAATGCGTCATTCTCCAAATAAAGAGCAATAACATTTTTCTCTTTTATATTAATTTGCAAGATGTTTGGCAAATATGTCTTTTTTACAATAACCGCCTCAACCCATGGCATAGTTTTTATCTTGGTTTTGATTTCATTGTTATCAATGCCCAAAAAACTAGAGCTTCTGTCTAGGTTTAACAACATCAGCACATCTTCTTTTTTTATGTTTTTTCTTCCTTCTATTATAATATCCTCAAGGGTCATATCAAAAGATTTTGAGTACTCATACCAAGTGCTTTTAATGCTCTCTACTTGCTTTGAAAACAGGTTTTCTTTAATAATAACAATAACGCACAATACAATAAAAATCAAAAGCAAAACAAAAAAGTGCCCTAAAATATTATAATGCCAAGTTTTGGTTACTTTTGCCGTCTTATTACCTGATGCCAACTCTTTTTATCTCCCACTCTAAAGTGATGCCTGAAGTTTTCTTTACTTTTTTTATAATCTCATTTCCAAGATTTTCTATATCTTCTGCTTTTGCATTGTTATAGTTGATTAAAAAATTGCAGTGCTTTTCAGAGACTTTTGCCCCACCAACAACAAGCTTATCACACTTTGCTTTTTTTATAAGCTCCCAGGCTTTTGTCCCTTGCGGATTCTTAAAAGTAGACCCAGCGGTTTTTTGCTTATGTGGTTGGTGTTGCAACCTAAGTTTTTTGTGTTCTTCAATCGTTTTTTCAATTTCTTCTTTTTTCTTGTGCTCTCTCTTAAACGTAATAGAGGTTAAAATCCACGTTTCAGGAAACATAGAAGTTCTATATCCAAGCTTTAAGTCCTTTGCAGAAACAACAATTTCTTCGCCTCTATCATCAATTATTGTAGCAGATATAATATAATCAGAAACACTAGACCCAAAGCAGCCTGCGTTTGTTTTTATAGAGCCTCCAACAACACCAGGGATTGAACACAAAAACTCAAGCCCGCCAATTTCGTTATCTAGCAAATGCTTTTTTAACTGCGCATTTGCAAGACCTGCACCGCATGTTATTGTGTCTTTGTTTGTTTTAACACTCTTAAAAAAAGAAGAAGATAATCTAATGACAATGCCCATTATTCCGCCATCTCTTACCAAAAGATTAGAGCCTCCACCCAGCACAAACAAAGGTACGTTTTTAGGTCTCATTAAAATAAACTTTTTTAAGTCATCTGTGTTTTCTGGCTCAAACAAAACTTCAGCAGGGCCGCCCACACCAAACCACGTATATTTTGACAATTTAACTCCATAACTATACTTGCCTTTAACTTTTGGCAACAGCGCATTTAATGGAGATGATTTAAATATCTTAAACATCATTTATATTCCTTCTATAATAAGTTGCTTAAACCTTTTTGCACTGTCAACAATTGCTTCTTTATAAGCAGCACCGCCTAAAAATTCTAGCTTTGCCTCGTCTTCTATAAAAGCTTGTAGCGTTTCTTTAATCGCCTCTGGGCAAAAATCCTTTTCCTTAAATATTTTTGCACTGTCTTTTAGTAATATTGCATTACTTGTTTGGTGATCATCAGCGCTTGTTGGCAACGGCACCAAGATTGAGGCACGACCAATTGTTGCAATCTCAAATATAGAAGATGCCCCAGCTCTAGATATTATTAAATTTGCTTTTTTATAAATCTCTGGCATATTCTCAAAAAAAGGAGACAAGAAAAAGCTTGATTTTGTTTTATTATATAACTCTGTAGCCTCTTTAATATCATCTTTTCTAATCTGAGAGATAATATTAAGCTTGGCTTGATTTTCTTTTGGCAATAATGCAATTGCCATAGGCACGGCTTTTGCAAATATTTTAGCACCCTGAGAGCCACCCAAAACCAATATATTAATTTTATCAGTTTTTTCATAGTTAGAGTTTTTTTCTTTCAATATCTCTTCTCTCAAAGGAAGCCCCACCACAACAGATTTGTTTTTGGGTGCAAACTTTGTATCCTTAAAAGTAAGAGCTACAACGGTTGCATATTTTGCAATCATTCTATTTGTTCTACTCATAATAGAGTTTTGCTCATGAATAACCAAAGGAATTCTTAACAATATTGCAGCACAACAAGCAGGAAAAGCCGCATAACCGCCAAACCCAACCACACATTTTGGCTTTAATTTAATCATCAAATAACAAGCTTTTATAACTCCAAGCCCTGTTTTAATCAAGCTTTTAAGCTTAAACAGTTTTGATTTTCCAACCAAAGCCCCACAAAGAACAGAATAATTTGGAATCTCAGATAACATTCCTTTATAGTTGCTTTTGCCTCTTTTATCCGTAATCAAGCATAATTCTTGATTGTCTTTTGATAGCTCTTCGGCAAGAGCTTGGGCAGGATACACATGGCCACCAGAGCCACCAGCTGTCAATATAATTAATTTTCTATCACGCATAATCTTTATCCTCCGCTGAAACATTTTTTCTGGTAATTGCAAGCATCATACCAAGCAAAATAGATGTTGCAAATAATGATGAGCCACCATAAGAAACAAAAGGCAAAGCCATTCCCTTGGTTGGAATTAAGTTCATTGTTGATGCCATATTAATAATCCCCTGAAGACCAAAAGATGCAGCAAGCCCAGCCGTTGTTAACATAATAAAAAAGTTTTTGTCTTTAAGAGAACGCAACATTGTTCTAATAACAACAAAAGCAAACAATGCAATTATAATCACGCATAACAACACGCCATATTCTTCTCCTGCAACTGCAAAAATAAAGTCTGTATGGGCATCAGGTATTTTTAGTTTAACAACACCTTCGCCAGGGCCTCTTCCAAATAAAGAACCGCTTTCAAAAGCCTCCAATGACCTTTTTACTTGATAGCCAATATTGTTTCCACTATCCAAAAATTGATTAACTCGAGAGTTTACGTGGTCAAACGCAAAATATGCAAAAAACAAAATCCCAATTCCCAAAAGTCCCAAAACTCCAACAAAAACCAAGCTAAGTCCGCTCAAAAAGAATTGCAATCCCCAGATTGCTGTTACCACAATAGTCATTCCAAAATCCGGTTGCAATAACAAAAGGCCGACTGTAATACAATAAAACAAAATAGATATTTTGTTTCCCTTAAAATCATCCATTTTCTTTTGCATATCAAAAAGCCATGCGCATACAACAACAAAAAAAGGTTTTACAAACTCAGATGGTTGTATAGATATAAATCCAAGATCTAACCATCTAGATGCGCCCTTTGTCTCCATTCCAAAAAAAAGCGTCGCAACCATAAAAATAATTGATACAAGATATCCCAAAAAAGCAAAGCGTCTTATAAACTTCAAACTCCCCATAGAAAGACAAATCATAAAAGAATATGCAAATATCCCAAAAAATATTTGTTTTTTTACAAAATGAAAACTCTCAACATTAATTCTGTTTGCAACAGAAGGAGATGCCGTAAAAATCAAACATATTCCAATCCCAAGTAGCAGTGTAATTGCAATCAATAGAGGTCTATCTATTGTCCACCACCAATTTGCAAAAAAGTTTCTTGAATGTCTCTTAAAAAAGCTCATCTTCAAACCGCCATAAATCCAATGAGCATCAGCATTATGCCAACAATCCAAAACCTAATAACAACTTTTGTCTCGCTCAAACCCAATTGCTCAAAATGATGATGAATAGGGGCCATCTTAAAAATTCTTTTCCCCCTAAGCTTATATGAACCAACTTGCAACATCACAGAAACAGCCTCCATAACAAAAACAAGCCCTATAATAGCAAACAAAATCTCTTGTTTTAGCATTATAGAAATTATGCCAATCAAAGCTCCCAAAGCAAGAGAGGCTGTGTCGCCCATAAACATTTGCGCAGGATAAAAATTAAACCACAAAAACCCAAGCAGAGAGCCAATAAGGCTAGCACACAAAATGCTAATCTCTTTGCCATAAGCAATAGATGATGTGTCTACAACATTATAAGATATATATAAAAACACCAACAAAACAAAAATCAACAAACCACTAACAAGTCCGTCCAAACCATCTGTAAGGTTTATTGCATTAGATGACCCTGCAACAACCACCATTGCAAACGGAATATAAAAATAAAACAAGTTTATGCTAACATCTCTTAAATAAGGAATATTCAACTCATAACGCCCGTCTTCTTTTGTATAAAAAGTTATTGCTGCAATCGCAAAAAAAGACGCAAGAAACTGCACGCTTAATTTTGTTCTGGCCTTCATTGCATTAGATGTTTGCTTGGTTACTTTTATATAATCATCAATAAAACCCATTATTGCATAAATTATAAATGTAGCCAAAGCAATCCAAATAAAAGGATTCGTTAACTTTGCAAAGCAAAGTGTTGAAAAAACTGTTGTCCCAATAATTAAAAGTCCGCCCATTGTAGGGGTGCCTTGTTTTGATATAACATGACTTTGGGGTCCGTCTGCTCTAATCGGCTGCCCCTTTTTTTGTTTCTTTTTCAAAAAACAAATAAGTTTGTCTCCAAACAAAATGCTTAATATAAAAGAAGACGCAAAAGCCAAAATCACACGATATATTAAATCCAATTCAAAAAATGCTGATACCATAAGAAAAGTCCTATAAAAAATTTGTTAAATTATACAAAGAATATATTAAAAGAATAGTTAATTTTTCAATTTTTTTATTCTTTTCCAATATTTTGGTTTTTATGAATGTTTACAGAAAGTATAATCCCAAAGCTTGTCATAATAGAGATTAAAACAGTCCCTCCATAAGATATCAAAGGCAGAGGAACCCCAACCACTGGCAAAAAGCCAATTACCATTGCAATATTAATAAATACATATAAAAAATAGTTTGTTGCAAGACCAATGGCAAGCATCTTCCCATAATAACTTGTGCTTTTTAGGGCAAATCCAAAGCTATATAATAAAATTGCAATGTTTAATAATATTATCAAAACCCCACCAATCAGCCCAAATTCTTCAGATAACATCGTAAAAATAAAATCAGTATGTTTCTCTGGCAAAAAGTTTAAGTGGCTTTGAGAGCCTTGCAAATAACCTTTGCCAAATACCCCGCCAGAGCCAAGAGCAATTTTTGACTGAATGATATGATATCCAGCACCCAAGGGGTCTCTTTCTGGGTTTAAGAATGTCAAAACTCTTTGTTTTTGATAACTTTGCAACAATGTCCAAATAACTGGCAAAGAAAGAATGACACCTGCTCCAGCTGCAACAAATTTCCAAATCTGAACTCCAGATATAAATATCATTACAATTGCTGTTGCAATAAGCATCAAAGATGTTCCCAAGTCTGGCTGTTTTAATATTAATAAAGTTGGCGCCAGAATCATTAACGCTGGCAAAAACAAACTTTTTGTCTCGTGTATTGATTGCACAGAAAGCCCATGAAAATATTTTGCCAAAGCCATTACAAGGGCAATCTTCATTATCTCAGAGGGTTGAATGTTTATAAACCCCAAGTTTATCCACCTTTGAGCACCCATGCCAACAAAGCCCAAAATTTCTACGGCAATCAACAGGCCAAGAGCCACAAAATAAAACCAATAAGAATACTTCAAAAATATTTTTATGTTAATTAACGATACAAAAATCATAATCCCAAAACCAAGCCCAAATCGCATTAAGTGAGGCAGCGCCCACGGTTTTAAGCTTCCGTTGGCTGCAGAATAAAGCATTGCCACTCCAACAAGCCCAGTTAAAACAATAAATAAAATATACTTAAAGTTAAGGTTCATGATTTTTTCTTTGATGCTCATGCTCTGGTTTTTTAAGCTTGCTTCATAAAACTTATACATTATTCTTCTCCCAAATTTTCTTTTTCAAGCATTAATGCTTTCTTTAATATTTTAGAGGCAATTGGCGCCGCATTACCAGAGCCACTTCCGCCGTGCTCTACAATAACGGCAATAGCATATTTGGGATTGTCATGTGGAGCATATCCAACAAACAAAGCATGGTTTCGAAACTTCCATGGCAAATCTTCTTGCTCAATAATTCCTTCTTGTCGTTCTTTCAAAGATATTCTTTTAACTTGTGTTGTCCCTGTTTTTCCTGCCATTTTTTTGCCATCAAGATTAAATCTAGAGGCAAAAGCTGTTCCTTTTTTATTATTAACAACAGCATACATTCCATCTTTTATAGTTCTTAAATGGCTTTGCACTACTTTTATTTTCTTTGTGGCTTTGCTCTCGCTTTTAACAAATGTTGGTTTAATTTCATAACCATCATTTGCAATTTTTGCAGTCATCAAAGCAAGTTGTATAGGTGTGGTTAATATATATCCTTGACCGATTCCAGCAATAACACTTTCGCCTCCTTGCCAGCGTTCATTAAATCTTTTTAACTTCCACTTTGAATCTGGCATTAGACCTGCTGCTTCATTGCCAAGTCCTATGTTTGTTTTCTTTCCAAGTCCAAACCTTCTTGCAACTTCTGCAATTTTCTCGATTCCAACCTTAAGGGCAACATCATAAAAATATATATCACAAGAATGCTCTAATGCGTCTATAATATTTTCATGCCCATGCCCGCCTTTTTTCCAACAATGGAAAGGATGATTTCCCAATATCATTTTTCCGGTGCATAAAACACGTGT
>CAYJIO010000030.1:0-9697 GCA_964370255.1 uncultured Azospirillaceae bacterium | reverse complement strand
GCGGGACGGTAGACCCGTCCCCTACGCGGGCGATTAATAATCGCCCATACATTTATTATGCTAATAACTTCTTGAGTAAATAACATCTGTTGTGGCTGGCTTGCCAGACAACAAGCAAACGCCTTGTGTCCCTGATTGCTCAAAAGGAATGCAGCGGATTGTTATCTTCATCTCTTTTAAGATTTCTTCTGCATTTGGACAGCCGCACCACTTGCCTTTGACAAATGCAACGTTATCTTTGCTGCCAGCTTCTAAAAAGACATTTTGCTTGGCAAAATATGCTCTGAATTCTTCTGGTGTTTTGATGTCTTCTCTTGTATTGTCATCTAGCATTTTTTTTGCTGTATCAAACATTTGTTGTTGAATTTCTTCTAGGCGCTTGCCGATATTTTTTACAAACTCATCTTTGTTGATAAGGTTTTTTTCTCCCATGTTAATGCGTTCTTTTACCATAACATTGTTGCCGTCGACATCACGTGGCCCAACTTCTACGATAACTGGAGCACCTTTTTTTGCCCATTCCCAATATTTATCCATTGGAGATTTTAGGCGATTGTCAACCTTGACCCTTATTTTTTCATCAAAAGCTCTGTTTGATTTTAAGGCTATTGTAATGTCTTTGATATATGCGCCAACCCTTGCCTCGTCCTCTGGGGTTTTATGTATTGGCACGATAATAATTTGGTGTGGTGCAATGCGTGGTGGCACTTTTAGGCCATTGTCATCGCCGTGGGTCATTATAACTCCGCCGATTAAACGAGTTGAAACACCCCA
Organism: uncultured Azospirillaceae bacterium; assembly: GCA_964370255.1. GTDB lineage: Bacteria > Pseudomonadota > Alphaproteobacteria > RF32 > CAG-239 > JAWXUC01. Next base: position 8,923 of record CAYJIO010000030.1, on the reverse strand, counting down.
AGAAGTTGTGTATGCATATTCTTGCTCATTATTTTTGTTTACAAACTTGATGTCTGATGATTTTGAGAATGTTTGCCCCAAGTAATGCGATGTGCCAGCCTGAAGAGCTTTGCCATCTTGCATCATAGACTCAATACAATATGTGTCAACAGCCCCCGGAAATTTGTCATACTCTGGTTTTTTGCCTGTTATTACGGGAACGGCCATAAAGTCTTCTGAGAGTTTTTTATAAACGTCTAACATTTGAACAGTTTCTTCAACGGCTTCTTTTTCAGATGAGTGAGCGGTATGCCCTTCTTGCCACAAAAATTCTCTGGTTCTTAAAAACAAGCGTGGGCGCATTTCCCACCTAACAACGTTTGCCCATTGATTAATCATAACAGGTAAGTCTCTGTATGATTTTATCCATTTTGAAAAGCTGTCTGCAATAATTGCTTCTGATGTAGGGCGGACAATTAATGGCTCTTCTATTTTGCCGTCTACTTCTAATTTGCCGTCAACGTTTTTTAGTCTTGAGTGGGTTACTATTGCCATTTCTTTTGCAAATCCCTCTACGTGGTCTGCTTCTTTTTGAAAAAAAGACAGTGGAATAAATAACGGAAAATAACAGTTGTCATGACCTGTTTCTTTTATCATGTCATCAAGATTGTTTCTGATTTGTTCCCAGATGCCATAACCCCAAGGTTTTATGACCATACAACCAGGAGACGCTGAGTTTTCTGCCAAGTCAGCTGCTTTTACAATCCATTGGTACCACTGTGGGTAATCATCTTTTCTTAATTTATTTTCCATTTTTATTTCCCCATTATTATTCTTAAAATGAATTTAATTGCTCATTAAAATTCTTTGCTTTTGTTTGTTCCAATCACGTTCTTTGATTGTTTCTCTTTTGTCATATAGCTTTTTGCCGCGGCCGATGCCAAGCTCAATTTTTGCTTTGCCTCGTTCATTAAAAAAAACCTTCATGGCAACCAAGGTTGCGCCTTTTTTTTGAATTTCGTTTATAATCTCTATGATTTCTTTTTTCTTTAATAATAGTTTTCTTAAACGAAATTCCTCATGAGTTTGATAACCCTTCATCTCATATTCTTTGATATACATATTTGAGATAAAAAGCTCTCCGTCTTTGTCAATGCCAAATGCATCATTAATGCTTGCTTGCCCAAGACGTAAAGATTTGACCTCTGTGCCTGTTAGCTCCAAGCCAGCGATAAAAACCTCTGATATTTCATAATTAAAGCGTGCTTTTCTGTTTTGGGCTACCAATCCTGTTGAGATAAAATTACTCATTTATGCTGATTTTTTCCTTTTGTGTGAACGTGCATCTACTAATAATAAGTCAGGCTTTGACGCCTCTGCAGGAATTGGGCCGCCTGCTTTTATGCATTTGCCATCTATATATGCGCCTGGTTCTATTGCAATTGTTGAATGAACCGCCTCACCTATTAATTTTGCTGACTTTGCAATGAACAAAGTGTCTGCCTTTGCCCTGCCTTCTAATGTGCCATATAGGTGCAAGTCTTGAACATTAACACCGCCTATAACCGCGCCCTTAACGCCTATGACAAGCTCTTCGCAACTAACATCGCCATTTACAACACCATCGATATGAATTATGCCATTTGATATGATATCTCCGTTTACTTGTGTGTTTTGAGATATAATGCTAGGCACAGAAGATTTGCTTTCTGGTTTGTTTAAATGTCTTGCGATTTTTACGTATAATAGTTTCTTTAATTTTTTCATATTACTTTCTCCTAATATTTTGCTTTTATAAAGGCAAGTGGGTTTACTGGGTGTCCTTGATATAAGACTTCATAATGAAGGTGGGGGCCTGTTGAACGGCCTGTGTTGCCAACTTCTCCTAAAACGTCATCAATATCAACAGCATCTCCTGCTTTTACGTATATTTTGTGCAGGTGGCCATATTTGGTCTTAAAGCCGTTTTGGTGATCAACTTCTACAAACTTGCCATAGCCGCCGTTATTTTGCATTGCGCGCAATACTTTGCCTTTGGCCTTTACTCTTATTTTGTTGCCTGTTCTTGAGGCTAGATCAATACCTTTGTGATTAGCTTTTCCGCCTTGTAGAGGATCATTTCTTCTGCCAAAATGCGAGCTAACCCAATATGACCAAACAGGTTTTCCGATTGGAACATTCTTAATACCTTCTTTGTATGTGTCTATATTGTCAACGGTTTCATAGATGCTGTTTATTTTGTCATCTATATCTTTGTCTTGAGAAAAATATTGTCTATCTGGAATATAGGGGCCACCTTTTCCTGCTGATTTCGGTCTTGATAAGATATTGAAATATAAACCTTTTTGTTTTAATGGTTGATTTATGGCGTTTAGGGCTTCTTTTATTTTTATGATTTCTTTTGAGGCAATTGAAGACACCTTATCTAAGAGCTCAAGCTCTGCTGTTTTTGTTTGTTTTAGAGTTTTTTCTAGCTCATCCATTTGAGCTTTTAGGGCATCTCTTTCTGCTCTTGCCATGTCTCTTTGCAGCAAAGCCTCTTTTAATTCTACTTTGCTTTCTAGGCTGGCGTGGTTTATTAAGCTGTCATTTGTTATGACGTTTTTAAGTTTGTCTTCTAGCTCTTTGTTGTCTTTTGATTGCTTTTGTAAAACCGCTACTTCTGAGACAAAATCTTCATATGCGTCTTTTGCTTTTTGGAGCTCTAGCTTTGACTGAGATATTATATCACCACTTTTATTATAATAATAATATCCGTAGTAACCTGTTGCTGCAATTGCTGCAAAAATAAAAAGTATGACCAACTGAAGCCTTGGAGAGAATCCGAAGGTCTTTGTTCTGTTGAAACTTCTATAAATAATTTCTCTGTAACATAGAAGCTTTTTTTTGTCTTGAATCTTAAAGCTTTTTGGCTTTTTGATTTTTGGTATTTTTACTTTTTTCATATTCATAATGTATCTCAATTAATGGTGGTTCTGGAAAGAATTGAACTTTCTACTCCACTATGTCAAAGTGGTGTGATGACCATTTCACTACAGAACCATTATTTTGTTTTTATTAAATTTTAATGGCGGAGTCAAGGGCAAATTTGTTAACTGTGAGTGGTTAAAAAAGCATCATGTTTATTATGATGCTTTTTTTATTATAAATCATAAAGTGGAAATTGCTGGCAAAGAGCTAAAACCTTCATCTTAACAACTGCGGTTACTTTTTGAAGATTTGCGGCCTCGTCCATTGCATCTACAACGTCACAAATTAAATGCCCTATGGTTTTAAATTCCTCAACACCAAAACCTCTTGAAGTGCCTGCTGGTGTCCCCAATCTTATACCCGAAGTTATTTTTGGTGTCTGTGGGTCAAATGGAATAGAGTTTTTATTGCATGTAATGTTTGCTTCTTCTAATATTCTTTCTACCACATCGCCAGTTAAGCCTTTTGGTCTTAAGTCAACCAAAACCAAATGTGTGTCTGTGCCACCTGAGACCAAAGCCAAACCACGTTCAACCAAAACATCTCCTAATGCTTTTGCGTTATCAACAACAGCTTTTGCATATTCATCAAACTCTTGTGTTAATGCTTCTCCAAAACAAACAGCTTTGGCCGCAATCACGTGCATTAAAGGGCCGCCTTGTGTCATTGGAAAAACAGCAAAATTTATTTTTTTTGCAATCTCTTCATTGTTGGTTAAAATCATTCCGCCTCTTGGGCCTCTTAGAGTTTTGTGCGTGGTTGTGGTTACAACATCTGCCAAATCACATGGATTTTCTAAAACACCACCTGCGACAAGTCCTGCAAAGTGAGCCATATCTACCATTAAATATGCGCCAACTTCATCTGCAATTTCTCTGAACTTGTTATAGTCAATTTCTCTTGAATATGCCGAACCACCTGCAATTATTAACTTTGGTTTATAAGTAATGGCTTTTTGCTTTAACTCTTCATAATCAATATAGCCTGTTTGTTTGTCAACACCATAGCCAATAGAGTTGAGCCATTTGCCAGATAATGAAACTTTTGAGCCATGAGTTAAGTGACCGCCTGCTGATAACTTCATACCTAGAATCGTGTCATTTGGTTGTAAGAGGGCTGCAAAAACGGCTGTGTTTGCCTGAGAGCCTGAGTGCGGTTGCACGTTTGCATATTTGCAATTAAATAATTTTTTGGCTCTGCTGATTGCGGTCTCTTCAACCACATCTACAAACTCACACCCTCCGTAATAACGCTTTTGAGGGTAGCCTTCTGCGTATTTGTTGGTTAATATTGAGCCTTGCGCCTCTAAAACAGCAGTTGAGACAAAGTTTTCTGATGCAATTAATTCTATTGAGTTTTTTTGGCGGTCTAACTCTAGGGCGATGCCTTCAAACACTTCTTTGTCTTGAATATATAAGTCTTGGTTTTTCATTTTATGTCCTCTATTTTGTTTATTCTGTTTTGATGGCGCTCTCCTTGAAAAGACGCGCTTAAAAAAGTGTCTATTCTATTTATTACGTCATCTGCTGTCATTGTTCTGCCGCCAAAAACCAGAACATTTGCGTTATTATGTTCTTTTGCTGCTTTTGCTGAGAAGTCATCATATAGAATCGCTGCTCTGATATTTTTATATCTGTTTATGGCGATAGATATTCCGATTCCTGTTCCGCAGATTAAAATTCCTAAATCTGCCTCATTATTGTTGATAACTTGCGCCATTTTTTTTGCAATGTCTGGATAGTCACAAGAGTTTTTTGAATGACAGCCCAAATCAAGCAAGCCATCATAGCGTTCTATAAGCCTTTGTTTTAACTCATATCCTCCGTGATCTGATGCAATTACTATGTTCATTTTATCTCCTTTTTTTTGCATTATAATATTTTTTTTCAAATAAGTAAAAAAAAATATTGACGTTGTGAAAAATTAATGTATAAATGTGTTTATTGCTGATGGCCGATTGGCAGAGTGGCTCATGCAGAGGACTGCAAATCCTTGTACATCGGTTCAATTCCGGTATCGGCCTCCACTTTATATTGGTGGAAATATTATTCCGACTTAGCTCAGCGGTAGAGCAATCGGCTGTTAACCGATTGGTCGCTGGTTCGATCCCAGCAGTCGGAGCCAATAAAAAGAGACGTTATTTTTATAACGTCTTTTTTTTATAAATCTTCCCACTCTACAATATGTTTTTCAAAGTTTTTGACATCTTGTTCATTTACCAAAGGTCTGTCTTTAAGGCTCATTCCTTGGTGGTTCATCTCATCAAAGTTGCCACATATCAGGTGGTGCCAACTTGGCAAATCAAAGCCATTATCAACAAGCCAATATGCACAAGTTCTTGGCAACCATCTTGGTTTTGCTCTTATCTCTGCAAGGCTTACTTGCTTGCATTCTCCTTGTGCCTCAAAGCGGTTTTCATATACTTTGCATCTGCAATCTTTTGTGTCAAAAAATCTGCAATATGTGTTGGTCCAATATATTTTTTTGCCATCATCTAATTTGTTTAGGCAACATTTGCCACAACAATCACACAAGCTTTCCCACTCATCTTGGCTCATCTCTTCTAAAGTTTTTTGTTTCCAGAACTTTTGCATTATTCCATTCTTTCTGGCAAATAGCCTTCTTGAGCGAGGTTGCCAAACTGGGCAAACTCACCAATCCAAGATAGTTTTACAGAACCTGTTGAGCCGTGACGCTGTTTTCCTATTATTACTTCTGAGAGATTTTTTGTATCTCTCATTAATTGTTGCCACTTCTCGTGCTTTTCTTGACTGTAGTTTTTGTCTGTTGCTTGTGGCTCTGAGTTTTGGATATAATAGTTTTCTCTATATACAAACATTACAATATCTGCGTCTTGCTCAATTGAGCCAGATTCTCTTAAGTCTGACATTACTGGGCGCTTGTCTTCTCTTTGCTCCACACCACGGTTGAGCTGCGACAAACCAATAACAGGCACGTTTAATTCTTTTGCCAAAATTTTTAAGCCCCTTGAGATTTCTGAAAGCTCTTGGACACGATTAGAATCGCCTCTTCCGCCAGAGCCTGTGCCCATAATAAGTTGAATATAGTCAACAATAATAAGCCCTAAGCCATTGTTTCTTTTAAGTCTTCTGGCTCTGGTTCTGATTTGGTTGATGTTAAGGCCTGGAGTGTCATCTATATATAGAGGAAGCTGCTCTAAGTCTCTTACTGCTGCTGCAACTCTTTCAAACTCTGATTTGTCTATGTCACCTGTTCTCATCTTGTGACCACTTGTTTGGGTGGCGGTTGAGAGAATACGCGTTGCCAATTGCTCGGCACTCATTTCTAATGAGAAAAATGCGACTCCTTTATCTTCTTTGGGAATTTTGTTATTATGATACATATGCTCAGCAACGTTATATGCCATATTTGTTGCAAGCGCTGTTTTTCCCATTGCGGGACGGCCGGCAATGATGATTAAGTCAGAAGGATTAAGACCGCCAGTTTTTTTATCAAGAGCGTGTAAATCTGTTGGCAAGCCAGAAATTGAGCCTTCTTTGGCAAAAGCTTTTTCTATGCCTTGCAAAGATGTTGTTAGTGCATCTGAGAAGGTTAAGAAGTCTTTTCTTGTGTCTCCTTTTGAAGATAGTTCATAAAGCCTTTTTTCTGCTGCTTCAATGTAGTCTGTTGCTTTGCTGTCTGTTGATTCTACTGTTGCGGAATTTACAATCTCATAGCCTGTTGAGATAAGCTCGCGGCGTAAAAATTTGTCATGTATAAATTCTGCATAATATTCTGCATTTGTTAGTGGAGAGGCTGCATCTGCAAGGCGGATTAAATATTTGTGACCGCCAACCTCTGCCAAGCTTTCATCTGCGGACAAGTAGTTCTTTAAGGTAATAACGTCTGCTACATGACCTTTGACAATTAATTTTGAGATAACCTCATATACTTTTGAGTGCACTGGGTCTGCAAAATGCTCTGGCTTTAAGAACTCAGATATTTTTTCAAAAGATTTATTATTTGCAATTATTGCACCCAAAAGGGCTTGCTCTGCCTCTATGTTTTGGGGCATTTGTGGTTTTAATTCTTGGGCTGTGTTTGTCATTATTTTCTCCGTTTGCTTATTTATAATAATAAATGAGGGAATAAGCAATTTAAAACTTTAAAAACTTATCAACAGCCTGTTAATTATGGGGATAAGTGATTTTTGTTATTATTTTTCAGATGCTTGAAATTGTTGATATATTTTTTTTCGTTCGGGTTAAAATTACTGGTAGTATAATGAGCAAAATTGCAAACAAGATATTCTCGACAAGGCTTTTGACATTAAGATTATATCTTTTATCCTAAAGGCTATTGACATTAAGATTATATCTTTTATCATATTACTAGTTTTCTAGAAAACTAGAAAACATCACAAATAAAAAGCAAGGATGGCATAATGGAAGCAAATACAATAAAAATCATAAAAACAATAGCACACGAAAAAAGAGTCAAAATCCTTGGCTTTATAAAAGAAAATAACAATAATGCTTGCTATTCTAGCCTTGTAAATCAGTCAAAAATTGCTCCTACCACATTAAACTTTCATCTAAAGAAACTACAAGATGCAAAACTTGTTTTAACAAAACAAGTTGGTGCAAAATATCTTTTAAGTATTAACGAGGCTTTGCTTAATAAGGCAAAAGAAGATTTTTTGAAATTATGATTATGTTTACTAGTTTTCTAGAAAACTAGTAAACTAAACATGGCAAAATTACGTTTAAATTGGCTCTTAGTGCGTTTTGGTTGCTGATTTTAGGTTGAAGATGGTTTATCTGCGGAAAGACAACTCCTTCAGAGCCATGACAATTTGTTATATTATTTATAAGTTCTTTTTAACATTTAAGAGTAAATATTTTTTACAAGCCACCTCTAAGAAAAGAAATAACAAAGGCGTTTTCTTTTTATGTATTTTTTTGTTAATTATATTTTATTATGTCTTAAAAAATTTTTTCTTTACATTTATAAATTTTATGTTTAAGCTTTTTGACGGATAGGTTGATTACCTATCTGAGGTGTCGTAACCTCTTACGTGCGTCTTGAAAGACGTAAAATTTTATACGCCTAGCAGCTTTTGGCTGGAAGGCGGTAAAATAAGCCTTGCGGTTAATATACCGCACTATTCACGTAATAGTTACGAACTTCCAGTCGCCCTTCATCACGGCGATGTTTTTTTTAATTTAAATTGAAAGGAAGTTATATAATGAAAAAAACTTTATTACTTGCAGGCGTTGCCTGTGTATTATCACTTAATGCAAATGCATCTGAAATTAAGTCTTATGTTGGTCTTGATGTCGGTGTTGCTGATGTTGGACTTAGCAGCGGGCTAAACTCTATTGCAGAAGACTCTTATACAACATTGTCTGTTAATGCAGGTGCAAAACTAAACCAAAACTTTGGGCTAGAAGGTTTTTATCAAATCTCTGACGATGAAGATACAAAGCTAGGTGTTGGAGAAACAAGCTTTGAGGCTTATGGTATTGATGCCATTGGCTATGTGCCAATGGGAGAAAAGACAAATCTTTTAGGCTCAGTTGGTTTAGGTCAATATGACGTAGAAATTTCTGGGCTTGGTGGCAATGCTTCAGAAGATAGTCTTGGATATCGCTTTGGTCTTGGTGCGGATTATGCATTGACAGATAGTTTGTCTGCAAGAGCTATGGCAAGATATGTCTTAATAGATGATATGGAGTCTGTTGATGACATTACAGAAGTATCTTTAGGTTTAAGATACACTTTCTAAACATATTATGTTTTAGATTTCATAGTTTAAGGGTTGAGAGACATCTCAACCCTTTTTATCCGTTTTAGTTTTCTAGTTTTCTAGAAAACTAAAAAATAAGACTATTTATAACTTCTTATAACACCTACTGACTTTCAAAGAAGAAATCGCTCTGTTACTAATAACTAGACTATTTATGAGCTCTATTGACTTTCAAAGAAAAAATCACTATGTTACTAATATGGC
>CAYJIO010000029.1:8888-10310 GCA_964370255.1 uncultured Azospirillaceae bacterium | reverse complement strand
TGTGCAGAATATTTGGGTGGTGTGGTTTATGAAGACCCATGGCTTGCAGGCGGACATAATGGCTTGTCAAACGCAGAAGACCCAAACAAACCAGAAACACCATATCAAAGACTTGTTGAACTTAGAAAATTTTTGACCTCAATTAACTTAAAAGATATTCCAATCATTTTGGCTGGTGGCATTTGGAACTTAAAAGACTTTGAAGATTATATTGACAATCCAGAGCTTGGCAATGTTGCGTTTCAGTTTGGCACTCGCCCTATGATTACTCAAGAAAGCCCTGTTTCTAAAACTTGGCAATCTGTTATGAGAACTGTTAAAAAAGGTGATGTTGTTTTGCAAAAGTTTAGCCCTACTGGCTTTTTCTCTTCTGCGATTAAAAACACATTCTTAGAGGCACTAACCAGAAGAACTGAAGGGCAAATTGCTTTTTCAAAGGTAGAATCGGCTGAATTTTCTCAACCTTTGGAAGTGTCTGAAACAAAAACTTTGTTTATTCAACCTCAAGATGTTAGCAAAGCAAAAGCTCAGCTTGATGCAGGATATACAGAAATTAAAGAAACTCCTGATGAAACAGTCGTATTCTTAAACAAAGAAGAATGGGAAGAGATGAAAGAAGACAGAAAAAACTGCATCGGGTGCTTGTCTCAATGTCAGTTTTCTTCTTGGTCGCAGCTTAATGGCTCTACTGGTAGAACTCCTGATCCAAGATCTTATTGTATTCATAAAACACTTTATGAAATTGGTCATGGCGGCTCTGTTAAAGATCATTTATTGTTTGCAGGACACCAAGTTTATCGCTTTGCAACAGACCCTCTTTATAGAGACAATCATTTGCCAAGTGTAAAAGAGCTGATTGAAAAAATTAAAAAAGGTGAATAAAAAAACAAGGCTCTCAGATGAGAGCCTTATTTTTTTAACTAAAGGACATTTGCATAAACGAATCCTTCTTCTTCGCAAATATAATAGATGTCTAATTCTATTACATTTTTTGCCGGTAGAGGTTTGTCCAGCTTGAAGCTCTTGTCGATGTCTCTTTTTAAAAGAGATACCTTGCCAAGACAATGAGGGACTTCTTTTTTCTTGAAACAACGTGTTCTCAGCGAGCAATCATCTCTTAAGTGTCGCTCAATGTCATGAGAGCACTTGTAGAGGCCATCGGTTTCACCTTCTAATACGCGCTCAATAAGGTGTTCTTGGTTCGCGTACATGATTGCCACTTTGTTACCTGTTTGACTGCCCACTTCTTTGAACTGATCCAGTTTGTTAATTTTTTTTGCCATAATTTAATAATATTTAGTTTACACATTAGACAAAATATCAACTGTTTTTTATTTTGTCAAACAAAAACATCTTGTTATTTTAATTTTTTATGATATTGTTTGTTTATGAAAAGAAATATAAAAAACAACCAATATGGCA
>CAYJIO010000029.1:0-8788 GCA_964370255.1 uncultured Azospirillaceae bacterium | reverse complement strand
TTTTTATGATATTGTTTGTTTATGAAAAGAAATATAAAAAACAACCAATATGGCAAAACAATGCTTGAAACCTTAATGTACCTTGGCTTTTTGGGGGTGTTTGTTGTTGGCCTTATAAAACTTATTTCAGGAATTATGGGCAGAGCAATGGCTACAAAAAATGTTACCGAATTTGTTTTGATGACGCAAAACATTCATGACAGATTTTCTGGTGCGGGCTCTTATGAAAATATTGATATTGAAAAGTTGATTGACGATAAAATAATTCCGCAGATTATGATTAATGGCGAAGATAAAATACGAACCAGATCGGGTAACGATGTCTTACTATCAACTACAGATGACTACCAGTTTTTGATTGTAGAAGTTAAAGGTCTTAACAAATCTAATTGCATTGAGTTTCTAAAGCTCCATTGGTCAAAAGACAATAGTGTTAATGTTATTAATGTTACTATTGAGAACGAAGGTAACTTTGGTTTTTCTTATGGTGATGATGATAATGATTATGGAGAAATCCCTATAAACCCTGCTGATGCTGCAAATATGTGCGATACTGACAGCACCGACATTAAGTGGACTCTAATATAATGCTTGAAGTTGGCAAGATTAACAAAAGCCAAGAGACTAAAACATCAAAAACGTCTAAAACTACTAGTGGTGCAAAATTTTCTGACTATTTAACAGATATAAACAAGCCTCAGACAAGCTCTGTTTCAACAACTTCTGGGATTAATATTGCAAATGCTATATTTGCAACACAAACCATCTCTGAAGAAGAAGAAAGAAAAAAAAGACAGCAAAACATCAAAAGAGGCATTTCTTTAATAGAAAAACTAGAAGAAATAAGAGATGACATTTTGTTAAACGAGTTTTCTAAAGATAGACTGATTGAAATATCAAGGTTTGTAAAAAAAGCAACAGAAGCCTGCAATGATGCAAAGCTTAATGATATTATAGCAGAAATTGAGCTGCGTGTTGAAGTTGAGCTTGCAAAGCTAGAAACTTTAATTGAATGGTAACAACCTCTAAATGATTATCAAAATGGGCTTGAAACCTGTGGGGTAGAAGGAGATTTATTGCTGTCTGCTTCTTCTTTTACTTTTGTTAAGTCTATTACAACCGTTTCATCTGCTTCTTGTTGTGGAAGAGGAGATGGCAGTGGAGATGGCACTTCTACAATCTTTTCTATTTCAACGACTTTTTCAATAATTTTTGGCTCTTGATTTAAGCCTAAAAATGTTTCTATCGCTTTTATCTCTTTTTGTTTTTCTGATTTTGTAATAAGGCTAAGTTCTGACAAAACTTCTAACTTTCTTAAGTCTTTTGCTGCGGCAAGAATATCTTTTGCAGGAGCTTTTTTGCCGTCTCTTAACCTTGGTTTTGCTGGCATTAAGGCTGTTATTATTGCGTTTCTTTCTGCAATATATTCTTTTGAAGATATGCTTCTGTCTGACAAGCCTTCTTTTAAGATGGCAATTCTTTCTAGGATAATATCTGCTGAGGGAACTGGCTTGCCCAATCCATATGCAGGTGGCGTGTTTGTTAATGGCAACAATGCGCCGATGTTTGTCATTCTGGCAGATAAAAACTCCTCTTTTGTTATAAGGTCATTTTCTGCCAACTCTTTTAAGATTAAGAATCGAGAAATTTTGTTTTTTTCTTCATCATCAAACAACACTTCAACAGCTTTTACGTTTGCCTCTGCGTTTGCCTGAGTATAATTTACGTCTTTTTGCTCTTTTATAAACAAAGCCTCTTCAAGTGCTGACTTGTTTTGCTTATTTGCAGTTTGTGCTTTGATATTAAAAACTTTATCACCTTGATAATCTTCTATAATAACCTCTGAGTTTTTGATGTTTAAGGCACGGAGGCGTTTTTTTGCAACATCAATAACTTTTACGGGCTTCATATCTGTTGTGGCAAGAGATGTAAGCTCTTGTGGGTTTAGAAGAATAATTCTTTCATAATAAGCGGTTGCTTGATTGGGATTTGCACTGCCTTCTGCAGTGAGCGCTGCAACTAATAAAGCCTGAACTTGATTGGGATTTTTCTCCAAGGCCTCATTTGCCATTATCTGAGCGTTTCTTAAATCTCCTTTTGTAAAGAATGCGGTTGCTTCTTGCGCTTGAGAATCGCCAGAATTGAAGGTTTTTATTTTATCCATAACGTTTGCACAGCCCATAAGTGCAGATAACATAAGGCAAAGACTTAATTTTTTCACTTTTTATTCTCCGTTGTTTTTTATTATCTTAAACAAAATTAAAAAAATCTCAAGAATTATCTTGATTATTTTTTTTTCCTGTGTATTATGCGTTTTTAGAGATTACAAAAAACAAGCGGGTGTGGCGAAATTGGCAGACGCACTTGACTTAGGATCAAGCGCCGCAAGGCATGGGGGTTCAAGTCCCTCCACCCGCACCATTTTTTTGTTTATAACATATATGTATTTTATTTATAGAGAGATTCCATGAAAATTGAAAATGTATCAAAAAATGGCCTAAAGCAAGAGTTTAAGGTTGTGATAAGTGCTAGCGAATTTGCAGCAAATGTTGAAAAGAAATTAAAAGAAATTGGTAAGACTGCAAAAGTGCAAGGCTTTAGAGCTGGCAAAGTGCCAATGAATGTATTAAAACAAAAATACGGACAATCTGTTATTGGTGAAGTTTTAGAGCTTAGTGTGCAAGAAGGTGTTAATGAATTGCTTGAAAAAAACAAGTTAAACCCTGCAATGCAACCAGATGTTAAAATCACTTCTTTTTCTGAGGGAAAAGATCTTGAGTTTGAAGTAGAAGTTGAAGTTCTGCCAGAAATTAAACTTGAAGCGTTTGAAAAAATTGCTTTAACAAAATTAGAAGCAGAAGTGGATGAGGCTGAAGTTACTAAAACTTTAGAATATTTGGCATCTTCTAGAAGAACCACTCAAAAAATATCTGATGACAGAGATACAAAAAAAGGCGACATTGCTGTTATTGACTTTGTTGGCTCTGTTGATGGTGTTGAGTTCCAAGGTGGTAAAGGCTCTGATTATAAATTAGAACTTGGCTCAAACTCATTTATCCCTGGATTTGAAGACCAATTAATTGGCAAAAAAGCAGGCGAAAAAGTTGATGTTAATGTTGAGTTTCCAAAAGATTATCATGCAAAAGATTTGGCTGGAAAACCTACCTTATTTGTAGTTGATATCAAAGAAATTCATGAAGTTGCCCCTACTCAAATTGACGAAGAATTTGCAAAATCTATGGGTGCAAAATCTTTAGAAGAACTTAAAAATTCTATAAAAGAAAAAATTAAAGCAGATTATGACAGCGTGTCTAGAACAAAACTTAAAAAAGAATTGTTAGACGCAATGGATGTTCAATATTCTTTTGAAGTGCCAGAAAAACTTGTTGAAATGGAATTTGATGGTATTAAAAAACAATATGAAACTGCAAAAAGCCAAAATCAGCTTTCTGATGATGAAAAATCTAAAAAAGAAGAAGATTTGTTAAAAGAATATAAAGAAGTTGCAAACAGAAGAGTTAAGCTTGGCTTGGTTTTATCTGAAATTGGCAAAGATGCAAAAATTGTTATCGCGCCTGAAGATATTAATAAAGCTATTTTAGAAGAAGCAAGAAAATATCCTGGCCAAGAGCAAATGGTTTTTGACTTCTATCTTAAAAATAAACAAGCAGTTGATAACTTGCGCGCTCCTATTTATGAAGAAAAAATTATCGACTTCGTTTTAGAAAAATGCAAAATTGAAACAAAAACTGTTAGTGTTAAAGAGTTGACTTCTTTTGATGAAGAAGTTAGTCCAAAAGCTAAGAAATCTAAATAAATAGAGCTGAAAATGAGCCCTCAGAAAACATTTTATGACGTGGTTGGAATTGGCAATGCAATAGTCGACGTCTTGGCTAGAGTTGGCGATGGTTTTTTAGACGAACGCGGACTTAAAAAAAATGATATGGTTCTTCTTGAGGCCAAAGATGCCGGAAAAATATATGCCGACATTATACCAGAAATTCAGATGGCTGGGGGCTCTAGTGCAAATGCGGTTGCAGGGATTGCATCATTAGGTGGTGCAGCTGCTTTTATTGGCAAAATTCATGATGATGAGCTTGGGCAAAAATTTAAGCGCTCTATTGGAGCGGTTGGGGTTGACTTTTTTACCCCTCCTCTAAAAGAAGGCGCTTCAACCGGCAGAAGCATTATCTTGGTGACTCCAGATGCGAATCGATCTATGTTTACATATCTTGGTGCATCAGCCTCTTTATCTAAAGATGACATTGATGAGGACATTATAAAACACGGCAAATATCTTTATGTAGAGGGTTATCTTTGGGATGATCAAAAAACAAAGCTTGCTTTATTAAAAGCATTTAAGCTTGCAAAAAGAAATAATAGAAAAATTGCATTTTCTTTATCTGGCAAGACTTGTGCTGAAAACAATAGAAAAGACTTCTTAAAAATCATTAATAGATATGTTGATATTTTGTTTGGAAATCAAGAAGAATTTTTGGCTCTGACAAATATGACGCTTACGAAAGGCTTAGACTTTATTAAAGATAAGGTAGAAATTGCTGCCATAACTTTGGGGCAGAAAGGTTCTGTTGTTGTAAATGGCAGAACAAAAACTTATGTTGAGGCAGAAAAGGTTAATAATGTTGTTGACACAACAGGTGCTGGCGACTTATATGCGGCAGGTTTCTTGTTTGCTTTAAATAAAGGTAGAAGCCTTGGCACTTGCGCTACTATTGGGTCTATTTGTGCTGCTGAGGTTATCTCTCATTATGGCGGAAGGCCTGAGGTTGCTCTGCGCGGATTCGTTAGAAACAGATTGGCAGAATATGATATAAAAACAGATTTTTAATCGACCTATTTTAACGGCTTAGATAGGACGCATTGTATGTGTCCTTTTTTTATGTGGCTTTTTGAGGGACGCCTGTGACGTCGCTCCTTATAGCGGGCGATTAATAATCGCCCCTACAATATGCTTTAAAAAAGACAGGGCAAGGACAAAACGTTGTCCCCGACCCTGCCCTACAAGTGTTTGTAATAAGCTTATTTGCTTAATACAACAACACCTGGAAGTTCTTTTCCTTCCATCCATTCAAGGAAGGCACCGCCTGCTGTTGAAATGTATGTGAAGTCAGCTGAAACACCTGCGTGTTCAAGAGCAGAGACAGTATCTCCGCCGCCGCCAACAGATGACAACTTGCCAGCTTTGGTTAATGCTGCTGCGTGTGCTGCAACTTTGTTTGTGGCATTGTCAAAAGGAACAAGCTCAAAAACGCCTAATGGCCCATTCCAAACCAAAGTTTTGCATTCATCTAATTTTGCCTTGATGTCTGCAATAGATTTTGTGCCAACGTCCATTAAAATCCAACCACTAGCTGGAATGTCTTTTAAGTCAACAGTTTTGTTTTCTGCATTTGCTTTGAACTCTGTTGAAACAACAACGTCTTGTGGCAAAATAATCTCACAATTGTTTGATG
Source organism: uncultured Azospirillaceae bacterium (assembly GCA_964370255.1). GTDB lineage: Bacteria > Pseudomonadota > Alphaproteobacteria > RF32 > CAG-239 > JAWXUC01. The sequence continues at coordinate 3,314 of CAYJIO010000029.1, read as the reverse complement.
CAGCTGTTGCCATAATTTCTTTTGCTGTGTCTAGCATATCCATTTGAACTAATGAATTTTTTTCATTAACCGTATCTATGCCTGTTGCTCTTAAAAATGTGTGAGCCATACCGCCTGCAATTACCAATTTATCTACTTTTTTAACAAGATTATTAAGTAGGTCTAGTTTTGTAGATACTTTTGAGCCACCAACTACTGCCATTAATGGGCGAGTTGGGTTGTTTAAGCCTGTTGAAAGAGCGTTAACTTCTTCTTCCATCAACAAGCCCATTGCAGATGGCTTTAATTTTGCTGCGGCAACCATTGATGCGTGTGCTCTGTGAGCAGTTGAAAATGCGTCTACAACATAAGCGTCTACTGGTGCTACCAATTTTTGAGCCCAGACCTCATCACCTTTGGTTTCTTCTTTGTAATATCTAAGATTTTCTAATAACAAAACCTCATCTTTTGACATTTGAGATATTGCATTTTTTACAACGTCGCCAACGCAGTCTGAAACAAAAACAACTTTTTTGCCAAGTGCTTTCTCTAAGTCTGAGGCGATGTGTGATAATGAGTTTGCGTCATCACCAAAACCAGTGGGTCTTCCAAAGTGAGAAGTAACCACAACTTTTGCGCCTTGTGACATAAGAGTTTTTATGGTTGGTATTGTTCTGTCTATGCGGGCTGTGTTTGTTACATTGAAATTTTCATCCATCGGAACATTAAGGTCAGCTCTTAACATTACAACTTTGTCGTTTAAGCTTCCTAAATCTTTTATTGTTTTATACATTTATATATCCTTATTCTTTTGCAAGAAGGGCGGATATGCAACCCGCCCCTACTAGTAGTTATTATTATCCGTTAACTTTTGCCATGTGAGAGATTAAGCCCAACACTTTGTTAGAATAACCCCATTCATTGTCATACCAAGAAACAACTTTTACAAAGTTTCCTGTTAAAGAAATACCTGCTTTTGCATCAAAGATAGATGTTCTTGCATCACCAATAAAGTCTGCAGATACAACAGCGTCTTCTGTATAACCTAAAACACCTTTGAGTGTTGTTTCAGATGCTTGTTTCATTACTTTGCAAATTTCTTCATAAGAAGCAGTTTTTTCTAAGTTAACAGTTAAGTCAACAACAGAAACGTCTAATGTAGGAACACGGAAAGCCATGCCTGTTAATTTGCCGTTTAATTCTGGAATAACTTTACCAACAGCTTTTGCGGCACCAGTTGATGATGGAATAATGTTGTTTGCAGCAGCACGACCGCCTCTCCAATCTTTTACAGATGGGCCGTCAACAGTTTTTTGAGTTGCAGTAGTTGCGTGAACAGTAGTCATCAAGCCATCTTTAATGCCAAAGTTGTCATTTAATACTTTTGCAATTGGAGCCAAGCAGTTTGTTGTGCAAGATGCGTTTGATACAAATTGAGTTCCTTTTACATAGCTGTCAGTATTAACACCGCATACAAACATTGGAGTGTCATCACCAGATGGAGCAGACATTACAACATATTTTGCACCAGCATCAATGTGGCCTTGAGCTTTTTCTTTTGTTAAGAATAAACCTGTTGATTCAACAACATATTCTGCGCCAATAGCGTCCCATTTAAGGTCCGCTGGGTTTCTTTCTGCTGTAACTCTGATTGCTTTGCCGTTAACAACTAATTTGCCGTCTTTAACTTCAACAGAGCCTTTGAATTGTCCGTGAACTGAGTCATATTTTAGCATATAAGCCATATACTCAACATCAATTAAGTCATTAATACCAACAACTTCAATGTTATCCATTTCTTGTGCTGCTCTAAAAACCAAACGACCAATACGGCCAAAACCATTAATACCAACTTTTATTGTCATATTATTTTCCTTTATGTTAGATTAAAAATTAAAAGTCGGCATTAATTTAGCATTATTTATATATTTTGCAAGGCTTTTTTAATGGTTTGGGGAGAATTGTTATGTTGACAGAAACATCTTGACAAAAAACATAATGATTGTAAACTTTAGCCTTAAAAATTAACAATTATGTCAAACTAATTAAATTATTAAATTATGGAAACATTAAAAGAAAAATTGCTAAAGCAGCTTGAAGAGTTGCGAGCAAAAGAAGAACAAGAAAAAGTACTAGCAAGAGAAATCAAAGAAAAGCAGCAAAAAGAAAAGAAAGAGTATGATAGAAAAAGACGCCTAAAATCTTTGGATTATTTTCTTAATCAAATTGCTTACGACACGCTTGATTTTGACGAGCTTTTATATCATCTTGAAGCAATGGAGGGAGAGCCTGACTATTGCACGGAGCAAAAAACAGCCTTACTAATAAATATTGCAGATGTTTTAATAGACCACGGTCTTTATGAAATAAGCAAATTTATAAAATGTATGGGGTCAATGCAAAAAGTTCTTGCTTATATAATCAAAAAAGCGGTTGATTTTATAAACGAAGAACAAAAAAAACGCAGCGAGAATTTGCTTTATACAATAGAAAAAGAAGCAGGATTTCTGGATAAAGAAATAGCTATTATTGAATTTATGGCAACCGAAAAGCCTACAATGAGAATAACAAAGTATCTTTTTAAGACGCTTGCAATAAATGACGGAGCTGCTATTACTTTCTTTTTAGATGCTCTTGATAAAGATGAGATTAATGAAGGATATTTTTTAATCTATCTGAGGATGGCAACCTCTTTTGAAAGCTGGCAGCCATCTATTTATGAGCGTATATTAAAGCTCATTAGCGTGGACAAAAAGCTGTCTCATACTGCTGTTTCAATTATCTTGCGAAATACTTCTCGTTATAATACAAGTCTCGGCAACTTGATTTTGGAGGGTGGTAGAAATAGATCGTTAAATGGACTTCAGCTAAGAAAAGAGAATATCAACCACATTTTATATTTTGAAGATGAGTATAATGAAGCTCTAGAGGTTATTCCTAACTTTGCTAGAATCTGGAAAAAAACTGAAGAAGGTAGTGGCAGTTTATATCATTTCTTAAGAGCAGTGTTTCAAGGAACGCTGCCTGCTTATGAGTTGAAAGGGGCAACTATTGATGACAGAATAATTTTTATTGCAAAAGCGGCTTCTAAAAATAAAGCTTTTATGCCATATTTTAAGAAGTGTTTAAGAGCTTGTAAAAAATTGAAAGCTTCTGAGGAAAATCAACTAGTTGATATATTCTCAGATAACCTAAGAATTATTGCGCCATACTTCAAGCGTGTTTATGGTATTGAGGTGCAGGGCAATGTTTTCTAAAAACAAATAATTAAAATGGTTGGGGTTAATCCTCAACCATTCTTTTATATAAAAAATATGTAAAAAATATTAAGAATG
>CAYJIO010000028.1:0-10586 GCA_964370255.1 uncultured Azospirillaceae bacterium | reverse complement strand
TGGTGATCCCAACGGGAGTCGAACCCGTGTCTCATCCGTGAAAGGGACGTGTCCTAGGCCTCTAGACGATGGGACCATCTGGCCTGTTCTTTAGAACTGAGAGTAGTTATATATACTTTTATTTTAATGTCAATAATAAAATTATTGTATTTTTATTTTTTTTTATTATTATTAAGATAATACTTGAAAATCATAACAAAAGGACAATTGTAGCATGAAGATTTATAACACACTTACAAAGAAAAAACAAGACTTTATTCCTATTATTGATGGAAAAGTGTCTTTGTATGTGTGTGGCCCCACTGTTTATGACAAAGCACATTTAGGCAACGCAAAAACTGCTGTGGTTTTTGATGCTTTATTTAGAATCTTGCGCCACACATATGGCGTTAACAATGTATCGTATGCCGCAAATATCACAGACGTTGATGACAAAATCTTAAACAAAGCAAAAGAAACAGGCAAGTCTATATATGATATCACCGCCCAAACTTTGCAATGGTATTTAGATGATATGAAAAAACTTAATGTGCTTGACCCAACATATCGCCCAAAAGCAACAGAATATATAAAAGAGATGATTGAGATTGTTGAAAAGATATTAAAAAATAATCATGCATATGTTTCTCAAGGGCATGTCTTATTTAATGTTGATAGTTATGCAAAATATGGTTCTTTGTCTGGCAAGGCTCTTAAAGACCTTGTGGCTGGTGCAAGAATCGAAGTTTCTGATTATAAGAAAAACCCTGCAGACTTTGTGTTATGGAAACCTGCAAACAAAGAAGCCGGAGAGCAAGGCTGGGAAAGCCCATGGGGCTATGGTCGCCCTGGGTGGCATTTGGAATGCTCTGCTATGAGCTCAAAACTATTAGGCGACAGCTTTGATATTCATGGTGGCGGCAATGACCTTATTTTTCCGCATCATGAAAATGAGTGCGCGCAAAGTATGTGTGCAAACCCAAGTGACACATATGCAAAATATTGGATGCACGCAGGAATGCTTATGGTAAACGGGCAAAAAATGAGCAAGTCATTAAACAACTTTTATTTGGTTGAAGACATTTTGGCAAAATATGAGCCAGAGGCGTTGCGATTGGCGTTTTTATCAACCCATTATCATCAACCATACAACTTTACGTTTGAAAATTTGGAGCTTGCAAAATCTATATTAGATAAGTTTTATAATGCATTGTTGCAAAACACAGACATCAAACTTATTGAAGCAAAGCCAGATCAGAGAGTTGTTGATGCATTGTCAGATGATTTGAACACTCCGCTTGCAATATCATATTTGCATGAGTTGGTCACAAACCTTAATAAGGCTGAAAGCGTGCAAGAAAAAGAAAATGCAAAAGCAATATTTGTTGCTTCTGCAGAGCTTTTGGGCTTTTTATATAATGACCCAGAATCTTGGTTTAAGTCTGGTGTTGATGAGGAAGAAATCGAGGAGAAGATAAAAGCAAGGGCTGAGGCAAAGAAAAATAAAGACTTTGCAGCGGCTGATGCCATAAGAGCAGAGCTTTTGGCACAAGGCATTGTGCTTGAAGACAGCGCCAACGGCACAAGCTGGAAAAAAGCATAAAAAAAACTGCCCTTTGTGGGCAGTTTTTATTTGAGTTTTATTTTACCTCGTCTGGGTCACGAAGAACATATCCCCTGCCCCATACTGTTTCTATATAATTTTTGCCAGAAGCTTTTTCTAATTTTTTTCTGAGTTTGCAAATAAACACGTCTATAATTTTGAGCTCTGGCTCATCAATGCCGCCATATAAGTGGTTTAAGAACTGGTCTTTGTTTAATGTTGAGCCTTTTCTTAATGACAACAACTCCATAATGCCATATTCTTTGCCTGTTAAATGCAAAATCTCTCCGTTTACGGTAACATTTTGAGAATCTAGGTCAACCTCTACTGCGCCTGTTTTTATAACTGAGTTTGAATGGCCTTTAGAGCGACGAACAACTGCTTGGATTCTAGCTAAAAGCTCTGCTTTATCAAAAGGTTTTGTTAAATAATCATCTGCGCCATAGCCAAGACCTTTTACTTTTTTGTCTGGCTCTGATAAACCTGATAAGATTAAAACAGGGGTCTTTACTTTTGAGGCTCTGAGGCTTTTTAAGACCTCATAGCCGTTCATATCTGGTAGCATTATATCTAATATAATAATGTCATATTCATATATTCTGCCGATTTCAAGCCCGTCTTCACCAAGGTCTGTTGTGTCTATTATCATGCCTTCTTTTTTGAGCATGGTCTCTATGCTTTGAGAAATGGCATAGTCATCTTCTACTAATAAAACTCTCATATATTTTCTCCAACTAATAAAATTTGGCTTTATTATATAACATATTTTTATTTTGTTAACCTTTATTAACGCAGTTGTTAATAAATATTTATTTTTTTTCTTGCATTTATTTTTTTTATCTCTACAATCGCCTTATTCCCCACAATAATATGTATTTTATAAAGTGAATTTTATGTATAAAAAGAATAATAATAAGTTTCGTAACACAAACAACAATCACAATAATAATAACAACAATAACAATCAATATTCTCTTACTTATAAGTTTGATAGCAACTCAATTGCTGGCAAAATGAGCGGAACCGCCCTTGATTTAATAAGAAAATATAATGACTTGGCAAAAGAGGCGTTGTCTAATCATGACTATATCTCTGCTGAAACGTTTAAGCAATTTGCAGAGCATTACAGAAAAATTGTTACAGAAGTAAATGAAAGAAAAGCGCAAGCTCAGGTAAAGAAAGAAGACATAAAAAAAGAAAATGCCGAAAAAAAAGATGAAGCCAGCGATGACAAAGTCAAAGAAGCTGAAAAAACAAAAAATAAAGCAAGCTTAAGAAAAACAAAAGAGACCATAAAAGAGCCGCAAGAAGAACAAAAAGAAGAGCTTGCACCAAAGAAAAAGACCCTTAGAAAAAAACTGGTTGCTACTAAAGCATAAGACTTGGAGAATATGATGGTTTTTGAGAGATTTAAGAAAATTATATTAAATAAAAACCAAAAAACATCTGAGCGCTCATATATTACGCCAAGGCTTGTTGAAGAAAACAAAATACAACAAATTCTTGCCAAGGGGCAAAAAAACAACTGCATTGTAATTGGCAGAAAAGGTGTTGGAAAAACTTGTCTTTTAGAAAGCATTAAAAGAAAAATAAGCAAACATATTATAGTTATTGACGATGTTCATTTATTAAAAAATGAAGACGCACTTGCTCTTAAAGAAAAAATTATAAACAATGATGTTCAATGCGTTCTTTCTACAACTTATGTTGTATATAAGTCCTATAATGATTTTGATGGTTTTTTTGCAAAAAGCTTTACGCCGATATTGCTTGCAGAGCCAAATAACTTTGAGGCGCTAGAAATTTTGCAACAAAAAGCAGATGAACTTGAAAGCCTTTATGGTCTTTTTATATCTCCCTCAACTTTTGCTCCCTTAATTGAATTGTCACAAAGGTATTTATATGATAAAAATATGCCGCTTAGTTTTATTGAAGTTTTAGACGAGATTTGTAATAAAAAGTCTATTTTGTTCTCTGAAATGCCTGTTGAAATTGAAAATTTAATCAAACATATTACCGAGCTTAAGGCAAAGTCTTTAAGCAGTGCTCAAAAAATTGAGCTTAATGCCTTAGAAATAAAATATGAGACACTATACAAAAATTGGCAACAAAAAATAACAGACAGCAAACGCATAGAAGCAATTGATATATACCAACACTTTAATGAGGCAAGTGGTGTAAGTGTCGAAAAGCTAAAGATAAGCTTTAAGGATAAAATATTAACTTTAGAGGAAAAGCTTAATAAAAAAGTATTGCATCAAAGAGAGGCGGTTGCAAAAATTGCAAAGGCTATTGAAAACAAATACTTAAAAGATGCTTACAAAAAAGAAAAACCACTTTCTTTTTTATTTAGAGGGCAAGGTGGTGTTGGAAAATATAAAGCCGCAAAAGAAATTGCAACTTTTTTATTTGATGATATTAAAAACATGGTCACCTCACCTAGCAATCCATATCAAGTTATAATTACAGAAAACGTTGATTATTCAAACAACAAAGGACTTAAAAACTCAATATTAATTTATGAAAAAGAAAATGATTTTATTGATGAGGTGATTGACTTTGCTCCTTTGGCAAGAAATGGCGCAAGAGACATTGCAAAACAAATGCTTGATGAGATGCTTGTGGCTCTTGGCCTTGAGAAAATGTCTATAAATATTGAGGAGCAAGTATATATGTTCTTGTTAAAAAAAGCTTATGACGGCAGTTGCCTTAAAAACCTGCGGCAAATAATTGAAAGCGAGCTAAAGGCAAAAATGATAAGCATAGAGAAAGAAAACATTGATAAAAAGACCATATATATTTATTTTGAGCAAGGCGGTCTTGAGATAAAAATCAAATAATATTTTTCTTGCGTTTTTTTATAAAACTCCTTATATATAATTTTATGAATAAAGATGTGATAGAAAGCATTAGTGCAGAATATAAATATGGATTTTCAACAAATGTAGAAAGTCAAAAAATTCCTAAAGGAATCTCAAAAGAAATTATAAGCCTTATATCAGCAAAAAAAAACGAGCCTAAGTGGCTGCTTGACTTTAGGCTAAAAGCATATGAGCATTGGCAAACATTAAAAGAGCCAACTTGGGCAAATGTTGAGTACCCAAAAATAAACTTTCAAGATATATATTATTATTCTGCGCCTAATCAAGACAAAGAAACTCAAGAAGAGATATATAAGACATATCAAAAGCTTGGCATTAACCTAAAAGAAGAAGAGTGCGAGAAAAAACAAGCCTGCCCAAAAAGCAAGAAAGTTGCGGTTGATGCTGTTTTTGACAGTGTTTCTATAAAAACAACGTATCAAGAAGAATTAAAGCAAATGGGTGTGATATTTTCTTCAATATCTGAGGCGGTGCATTTGTATCCTGATTTATTAAAAAAATATTTGGGCTCTGTTGTGCCTTATGCAGACAACTTTTATGCGGCCTTAAACTCAGCTGTTTTTTCTGATGGGTCATTTATATATATCCCAAAAGGATTGAAGTGCCCTATGGAGCTCTCTACATATTTTAGAATAAATGCAAAAAACACTGGGCAGTTTGAAAGAACTCTTATAATTGCAGATGATGACAGCTATGTATCTTATCTTGAGGGTTGCACTGCTCCTCAATATGATGAGAACCAGCTTCATGCCGCAGTTGTAGAGATTGTGGTCTTAGACAATGCAGAGGTCAAATATTCAACCGTGCAAAACTGGTATCCTGGAGATGTTAAAGGCAATGGCGGGGTTTATAACTTTGTGACCAAAAGAGGAATTTGCCATAATAATGCAAAGCTTTCATGGACGCAGGTAGAAACAGGATCTGCTGTTACGTGGAAGTATCCGTCTTGTGTATTAAAAGGAGACAACTCTGTTGGGGAGTTTTATTCTGTTGCAATTACAAACAATAAGCAACAGGCAGATACCGGCACAAAAATGATTCATTTGGGAAAAAACACAAGCTCAAAAATAATCTCAAAAGGCATTTCTGCGGGGGCTTCAAACCAAACTTATAGAGGCTTGGTTAAAATGGCAAAAGGTGCTTTTGATGGCAGAAACTTTACTCAATGCGACAGCCTCTTGATTGGTAGCAACTGTGGCGCGCATACGGTGCCTTATATTGAAAACGACAATAAGTCTGCCCAAATTGAGCACGAGGCGACAACATCAAAAATATCTGATGAGCAATTGTTTTATTGCAACCAAAGAGGCATTGATAGTGAAACCGCGGTGTCTTTGATTGTAAATGGGTTTTGTCGTGAGGTTATGCAAAAGCTGCCGATGGAGTTTGCTGTTGAAGCGCAAAAATTAATAGGTATTAGCTTAGAAGGAAGTGTTGGATGATGAATATATATCAAAAATGCTTAAATGAGTGGGGCAAAGACAGACAAGTCATCCAAACTGTAGAAGAAATGGCAGAATTAACAAAAGAGCTTATAAAAAATATAAACAGAGGCGCAAGTAACTCTCAAGAAATTATAGAAGAAATTGCTGATGTAGAAATTATGTTAGAGCAAATGAAGATTTGTTATAACATATCTGAAGAGGTTGAAAACTATAAGCAAAACAAATTAATATCAATAGAAGAAAGATTTTTTAAATGAGCACATTATTAGAAATAAAAGACTTATGCGTAAAAGCAAATGACAAGCTTATCATTAAAGACTTTAGTCTGACCATTAATGAAGGCGAGATTCATGCAATTATGGGGCCAAACGGAGCCGGAAAGTCTACGCTGTCAAACATTATTGCTGGCAAGCCCGGATATGAAGTTGTTTCTGGCTCAATAACGTATAAAGGCAAAGACTTACTTGAATATAGCGTTGAGGAGCGTTCTTTGGAAGGCATTTTTCTTTGTATGCAACATCCTGTTGAAATTGCTGGAGTGCCAATAAACGTATTCTTAAAACACGCGCTAGATGCTCATTGCAAATATAACGATTTGCAGCCTCTAGACACTGTTGCCTTTAATAAAACCATTAGAATTGAAGCAACAAAGTTATTAATCCCTCATACAATGCTAACCAGAGGATTAAATGTTGACTTTTCTGGTGGTGAGAAAAAAAAGCTAGAAACATTGCAAATGGCATTACTAAAACCTAGTCTTGCCATTTTAGACGAGCCAGATTCCGGGCTTGACATTGATGCATTAAAAATTGTTGCTCAAGGAGTAAACTCATTAAGAGAAGATAAACGCTCAATGCTAATAATTACTCACTATAACAGGCTCTTAAATGAGGTTAGCCCAGACTTTGTGCATATCTTAAAAGACGGAAGAATCATTAAAACAGGCAATGCTAGTCTGGCATTAGAGTTAGAAGAAAGCGGTTATGAACAATATGCGCAATAATAAAAACTTGATAGCCGCAGATATAAAAAGCTTGCAAAACATAAGGCAGAGCTCAAATGATTATTCTATGCCAACAAAAAAAGATGAGTATTGGCAATATTCTAGCCTGCAGACTATTAAGTCTGATTATGAATACGCAAGCCAAGCTCAGGCGTCTGATTTTGATGTAGAGTTTGATGGTTATAAAATATTTTTTGAAAACGGGTATTTTGCGCCTAAAAAATCTAAGCTGCCAGAAGGTATTGAAGTTTTGCCTTTAATTGAGGCGATAATCTTGGGAAAAACAGATGGACTGCTTAATAATATTGAAAACAATTTTTTTGTAAGTCAAAATAACAAGAACTTGCAAGAAGGCGTTTATATAAATGTTGCAAAAAACATTGAGTTCAAAAAACCTGTTGCAATTATTAATTATAGCAATCAAGACAACACTTGGAGCGCAACCAGAAATATTATAACAATTATGGAAAATTCTTCACTTGATATTGTTGAAATTATGGCATCAAAAAACAACTGCTTGGCAAACGTTGTAAATGAGATATATATAAGCCGAGGTGCAAAACTTAATCACTATAAGATTAATAAAAATGCAAGCAATCACATTGCAAATGCCTGTATCAATGTCTGTAAAGATGCATCATATATTGCGTTTTATATACAAAGAAACAACGTCTTTGCAAGAGAAGAAGTTGTTGTAAATCTTTTGGAACAAGGAGCAGACGCCAATCTTAGTGCGATTTATGAGGGCTTTGATAAAAACATTTTAGACTTTACTATAAAAGTTAATCATAAAGCGGGAAACACAACGTCAAATCAACTGGTTAAAGGCGTTTTTGAAGGAAGTTCTAAAGGCGTATATCAAGGCAAGGTTTCAATAAATGAAAACTGCCGCAATGTTGTGGGCAATCAGCAGCATCGGGCAATTATCTTATCAGATAATGCAAGTGTTGATGTAAAGCCTGAGCTTGAGATATATAATGATGATGTAAAATGCTCTCATGGCTCTGCAATTGGCAAGCTTGATGAAGATTCTCTTTTTTATCTACAAACAAGGGGGGTATCTAAAGAAGATGCTAGAGCTCTGTTAATTAAGGCTTTTTTGAGCGAAGTCTTTGATAAAATACAAAACATTGACATAAAAAACCTTTTTTTGCTTGATTTTTAAATCTAGATATAGTATATATTCTGAGTTTTGTTTAATTAATCTCATTAATCAACAAAGCAATTGCTTGAAATTTGCTATGGCATTGGGATAGTGATTGGGATTTTTGAGATAGGGAGATGCGTTTTAGAGCATCAAAAAAATTAATGTATTTTATAATAGCGCTGCTGGTTTTAGTTCAGCAGTTTACAACACCGGTTATTGCAGGTGTTAAAAATGATAGTGATTTGTGTGTGTATGCAACACATAAATATGAAAAACAATTTAATATTAAGCCTCATTTATTAACAACTATCTCACATGTTGAGACAGGGCGTTTTAATGCAAGCAAAAATGCATCTGCACCATGGCCTTGGACTGTTAATGCAAATGGAAAAGGCTGGTATTTTGACAGCAAGAAAGAAGCAGTTAACAAAGTAAAAGAATTGCAGAAAAAAGGCATTAAGAGTATAGATGTTGGCTGCATGCAAGTTAACCTAAGATATCATGGAGAAGCTTTTGACAGTGTTGAAGATGCGCTTGATGTTGAGCAAAATGTTTATTATGCAGCAACTTTTTTAAACAAGCTTTATAAAAACGCTGATGGTTGCTGGGATAAAGCAACAATGCATTACCACTCTAAGAGAGGTAGCAAAGGCTTAATTTATAAGAAAAAAATTGATGGAAAACTTAAAGTTGTAAAAGATATTCCAATCAACAAAAGCTTGATTAGTTTTGATATGAAGAAAAGGGAGCGAATCGATGCTCATGCATGGAGAGAAGCAAAACTTGAAAAATATAGAAAAGCCAAGCTAGAAAAAAAAGAAATATAATATAGAAAATATTATAAAAAAGCCTTAATTAATAGTATTAAGGCTTTTTTAGTGCTTGACTCTTAGAATAAGTAATGTATAAGTATAACAAATTTTCCGAGGAAGAAATGGGGCAAACCCTTTCAACTCTTAGGGGCACGTCAATCTGCGAGGGTTCGCACATTGACGGATTTGTGTATATATTGGAGATGAATATTTGTTTGAGGCATTGACAGAAAAGCTATCTGGCGTTTTTAACAAGCTCACATCACGAGGGGTTTTGTCAGAGGCGGATGTTGACACCGCACTTAGAGAAATCCGTATTGCCTTATTGGAGGCAGATGTTTCTTTGCCAGTAGCGCGTGAGTTAATTGCCAAAATCAAAGAAGAGGCAACGGGCGAAAAGCTTGTTAAGTCTATATCTCCTGGGCAGTTGGTTGTTAAAATTGTTCATGACAAATTGCTTGAGGTTTTGGGTGATGATGACAATTCATTAAACCTAAATGCCAAAGCTCCGGTGGTTATTTTGATGGCTGGCTTGCAAGGAAGTGGTAAAACGACAACCGCTGCAAAAATTGCAAAGCGCCTAAAAGATAAACAAAATAAAAAAATATTATTAGCATCATTAGACATATATCGCCCTGCGGCACAAGAGCAATTGCAAACCTTGGCAAACCAGATAAATGGTCATTCGTTAGAGATTATTAAAAATCAAAAACCATTAGACATTGCAAAACGTGCGTTGGAAGAAGGCAAAAAGAAAGGCTTTGACGTTGTTATCTTGGATAGTGCGGGCAGATTACAAATTGATGATACATTAATGAATGAGTTAATAGAGGTCAAAAACTTTGCAAAACCAACAGAAGTTCTGCTTGTCTCTGATGCAATGATTGGTCAAGAGGCTTGCAACGTTGCCAAAGCGTTTAATGAAGCTGTTGGAGTTACGGGTATTGTGTTGACAAGAGTTGACGGCTCTGCCAGAGCTGGTGCTGCTCTTTCTATGAAAATGGTTGCTAACGTGCCGATTAAGTTTTTGGGCGTTGGGGAAAAACTATCTGAAATTGAAGAGTTTCATCCAGAGCGTTTGGCTGGCCGCATTTTGGGGCAAGGCGATGTGGTTACATTGGTTGAAAGAGCGATGGACAACATTGACAAAGATGAGGCCGAAAAATTGGCCGCAAAAATGTCAAAAGGCAAATTTGACCTTAATGATATGTTGTCTCAGTTAACTCAGATGCAAAAACTAGGGAGTATGTCTAGTATTATGGGCTTAATCCCTGGGTTATCAAAATTCAAAGACCAAATTGAAACTGCAGGTGCAGATGATATGGTCAAAAAACAAGTTGCGATTATTCTTTCTATGACAAAACAAGAAAGAAAAAATCCAGACATCATCAAAGCAAGTCGCAAAAAACGTATTGCAGCTGGCAGCGGTGTTGAGGTTCATGAAGTCAACAAGCTTATAAAAGCTTATGAGCAAATGGCTAGAATGACAAAACAAATGGGCAAGTTAGGCGGAATGCAAAACATGCTAAAACAAGTAAACAATATAAAAGGAATAAAAAAATGGCAGTAAAAATTAGATTATCAAGAGGTGGTTCAAAAAAACGCCCTTTCTATAAAGTTGTGGCAGCTGATGTTAGAGCGCCTCGTGATGGTAGATATATTGAAAGATTGGGCTCTTATAACCCAATGTTACCAAAAGATCATGCAGATAGATT
>CAYJIO010000027.1:0-11281 GCA_964370255.1 uncultured Azospirillaceae bacterium | reverse complement strand
ACAGAAACTCTAGGAGAAGACGAATACTCATAGCCATATAAAGGATTGTTATCTATCAGGCCATCTGGTTCACCAATCATACCAACATCAACAAACGCTTTTCCTTTAACGCCCATTTCATCCAAACCAATTGGGAATAACATTTCAGAACCAGCATAGATCATCCAGTTTCCGCCCAATGCATCATTGTCAACTGTTGATCTTGCGCCAATACCTGCAACAGAAAAACCACGCATAGTTTTGCCGCCCAAATGATATCTGTTAAACAATCTAACCTCGTCATCACTTCCATAAGAAGCTATATAACCAGCATTTAACCAAGACTTCAATGTATAGTCTTCAAAGAATGTCATATATTTATAATTTTTCATATCGATTTTATAATATTTTTCATCACCACCAACACCTGAAACATCTGTTGATAAAGAAGTATAATAACCTTCTGTTGGATTAACAATGCTATCACGTTTATCCACAGCAATTGTTTGCCCAACTAAAGACGCAACAGACTTGCCTTTCTCATCTTTAATATATTGAGAAGCATAAGAATTAACGTTAGTAATTTCATCTTCTCTATAAGTATATCTAATTCCTTGAGAAACATCATCTGTATATTTCCAACCAAATCTAAGTGTGCCACCCATAGAAGATGTATCATAAGAAGCCTCATCTTCATAAGAATATTCAGTATTAAACAAATCAACACCAGCACTCAAATCTCTGTTTAAGAAATATGGCTCAGTAAAGCTAAGTGAATAATTTGTTGTTCTATCAGAAGTCATTGCATTAAGGCTAACACGCTGCCCTTTTCCTCTAAAGTTATTTTCAGTAACGCCACCATTAAGCATCAACCCATCAATAGTAGAGAACCCAACCCCAACATTAAAGTACCCTGTAGATTTTTCTTCAACATCCAGATTAACATCTGCCTTATTTGTTCCATAAACTGGAGATGTTTGCAAATCTACTTTTGAAAAGTAGTTCAGATTTTCAATATTTCTTCTGCTTTCTCTTAATTTTGCAGCATTAAAAGCATCGCCTTCATCAAGCCTAAACTGTCTACGAATAACGCTATCATCTGTTCTTGTATTGCCAGAGATATTAATATTATTAACGGTCACTCTCTGCCCTTCTAAGATATTAAACACAATTTCAACTTCACCTGTTTTTGTGTTTTTAATCAAATTAGGAACCACATTAACAAATGCATAGCCTTGCTTACCCAAGCCTTCTGTGATATTAAAAGAAGACTTCTCAATTTTATCCGCATTATACCAATCACCTGTCTCAAGAACAATTTCTTCCATCAAAGGCTCAACGTTAACGTCCTCAATTTGAGACACTACATTAATGTCATTGATTTTATATTTTTCACCTTCATCAACAGTATAAGTTAACACAAAAGACTCTTTGTTTGGAGAAAGCTCTGCAACAGCAGAAACAACCCTAAAGTCTGCATAACCTTTTTTTGCATAAAATTTTCTTAAAAGCTCTTTATCATAATTTGTTTTTTCTGCATCATACGTTTCACCAGAAGACAAAATTCTCCACCATTTTGATTCTTTGCTCATAATTGCAGAAGACAGGTCTGAGTCAGAAAAATGTTTATTACCAACAAAGTTCAAACTATCTATTTTTGCAACAGCGCCTTCTGATATTTCATAAACGATATCAACTCTGTTTTGGTCGCGATTTATAGCTTTTGGGGTAACAACTGTTTTATAACGACCAGAGCGTCTGTATAATTCCAATATTTTTTGTACATCTTCTTGCACTTTTGCCTTTGAATATATTGAGCGTGCTGCCAAAGACAACTCAGATTGCAACATCTTATCATCAATCTTGTCATTTCCATCAAAAAACACTTCATTAACAATAGGGCTCTCAACAACATTGACAATCACAACACCATTAGAGTTCATCTCGATGTTAACATCTGCAAACATTGACGTCGCATACAAGTTTTTTAATGCATCATTTAAGTCCTCTTCGCCAATATTGCTTCCTTTATTAATATTTAAATAAGACAGAGCTGTTTCTTTTTCAACACGCCCCAATCCGCTTATCTTAATATCTGTTACAACCATTGCATTAGCGGCACCTGCTATCATTGTAGATGCCAATAAAATTCCTAGTGTTTTCTTCATCATATACCCCTTATATTATTTAAAAAATCTTGCAATATCATTATATGTTGCAAAAATCAACAATGCCATAATAATAGCAAAGCCAAATTTAGCAAGCATTTCTTTTAACTTATCGCCAACTTTTTTTCTAGTTATTGTCTCAATTGCATAAATCACAATATGGCCACCATCCAAAACAGGAATAGGAAACAAGTTAATCAATCCCAAGTTAACCGACAGCAAAGCCATAAACATCAAAAAGTCTGCCATACTTTTGTTTTTTGACACTTCTCCAGAGAGCTCAGCTATTCTAATTATCCCACCAACATCTTCACCACTTCTTTGCCCAGTAATCATCTGTCCAACCCCTCTTAAGGTCAAGACAGTTACATCATAACTTTCTACAACACCTTCTTTAAGAGCAGAGAGAAAACCAAGTTTTTTCATATCAGTTAGCGTCTTGTCAACAGACACAACTCCAAGCATTTTTCTCTTAACTTCTTTATCAGCATTGTTTGAGCTTGGGTCAACAAG
Source organism: uncultured Azospirillaceae bacterium (assembly GCA_964370255.1). Lineage (GTDB taxonomy): Bacteria > Pseudomonadota > Alphaproteobacteria > RF32 > CAG-239 > JAWXUC01. The sequence continues at coordinate 8,621 of CAYJIO010000027.1, read as the reverse complement.
TTCTCTAAGAGGCACATCAAAGCTAATTATTTTACCCGCTCTATCAACCTCAACTTTTGTAATTTCACCAACTGATAACGCAACCTCATTTCTAAGCTCATCAAAAGTATTAACATTATTGCCATCTACAGAAATTATTTTATCTCCAGCCAAAATCCCCGCTTCAAAAGCCGGAGACCCTTCCATAACACAACCAACAGTGCTAGGAACATAAACTCTTCCAACAAAAAAGAAGACACCTGCAAACACTAGCGCCGCAAAAACATAATTAAATAATGGTCCTGCCAACACTACCAAAAGTTTCTTAAACGGATGCTTAAACTCAAATGCAACTTTTTTTTGAGCTGCACTTAATTTTTTTGCTTTTCCAGAATTTGCACTAGCTGCATTCTCATCGCCAAACATTTTAACATATCCGCCCAAAGGTATCGCACATATTTTCCACATTGTTCCTTTTTTATCAACAATGCCAAAAAGCTTTTTTCCAAAACCAATTGAAAACTCATCAACCTTTATACCAAAAGCTCTTGCCACAATAAAGTGCCCAAACTCATGAACAAAAACCAATACCCCTAATATAACTAAAAAAGGCACAACATAATAAAAAATGTTTAATAAAATATCCATAATAAAATCCTTAAAAAATAACTGTCACAAAAAACATCACAACATAAAACAACCAAACCATAGGTGCTGCAAACAAAATACTATCAAGCCTATCAAAAAGACCTCCGTGCCCAGGAATAAGCTGCGAACTATCCTTTATGCCCAGATTTCTTTTTATTGCACTTTCAATAAAGTCGCCAACTTGTCCCAACAAAGAAACCGCTGTTGCAAAAATAACAAAGTCTAAAGTCAAGTCAGTAGCATCAAACAAGTTTACAAAAACTAAAGCCACCAAACAAGCCCCTAAAATTCCACCAACAGCACCGCTCCATCTTTTATTTGGACTAATCTTTGGAGCAATTTTTGGCCCCTTTATTCTTGGCCCAACAATATATCCGCCAATATCAGTTGCCCAAATTACAAAAAGCATAAACACCATAGCAAACTTGTCCATGTTATAAACCCAAAGAATTGAGCTTACACCAACTGACACATAAATCAAACCAAGCATCAACAATTTTTTATGCTTTTCCTCTTTTGCCTTAAAATATATCAAAAACAAAGAAAACAACAAAGAAATTCCAAACAGCAAGGGGTCTCCAACCAAAGCTCCCATAGCCATTACGCCAGTATATACAATTGCATAAAAAACTGAGTTGTTGTTTTTTACCATGCCTACCCACTCATAAGCAAGCATTGAGCCCAACACAAAAACCGCAAGCCCCATATAAGAAGAACCAACAAAGAGCAAAGCTAAAACAAGCGGAATTAAAATAACGCTTGTAAGCACTCTCTTAAAAATATCTGTTTTACAAAAACAAGAAAGCTTTGAGCTCTGAGAACTTGCTTTTTTTTGATTAACTTTTGCCATATCTTCTCTCCCTTGAGTTAAATGAATTTATAATTTCTAATAATTCTTTTTTGCCAAAGTCTGGCCATAGAGTTTTTGAAAAATAAAGCTCAGCATACGCAAGTTGCCATAACAAATAGTTGCTAACTCTTTGCTCACCACTTGTTCTTATCAACAAGTCTGGATCTGGCATCATGTTTGTATAGAGCTCCTCAGATATCGTATTAAAATCAATATCTTCAACACAAAGCTCAGCATTTTTCACGCGCATTGCAATATTTTTTGTAGCATTTAATATTTCATGCCTTGAACCATAAGAAACAGCAATACAAGTTGTAATCTTTTTATTATTCTCAGTCGCCTTTTCAATCTCAGCCATTTTTTCGACAGTTGCCTTATCAAGCATGCTTCTTTCGCCAATAAAGACGATTCTAACGTCTTTGTCCATAAGCTTTTTAACATCTTCATCAAGGTATGTTTTCAAAAGGTGCATCAAGGCGTCAACTTCTTTTTTATCTCGCCCCCAGTTTTCTGTAGAAAAAGCATACAAAGTAACAAAGCCAATGCCTACCTCGGCGCAAGCCTCCACAACAGAAGCTACATTTTCAGCACCTTTTTTATGCCCCAACTCAATAGGCAAATTTTTCTTTTTTGCCCATCTTCTATTTCCATCCATAATAATTGCTATGTGATTAAGTTTATTTTCACTCATACTGATAAAATATCTTTTTCTTTTTGTGCCAATGCGTCATCTACTTTTTTAACTGCGTCATCAGTAAGTTTTTGCACCTCATTTTCATATCTTTTTTCATCATCTTCAGATATCGCACCATCTTTTTTAAGTTTTTTAATGGCATCCATTCCGTCACGTCTAATATTTCTGATAGCGATTTTTGAGCTCTCCGCATATTTAGAAGCAACTTTAGAAAGCTCTTTGCGTCTTTCTTCAGATAGTGGTGGAATTGGCACTCTAATAAGCTGTCCATCATTCATTGGGTTTAAGCCCAAGTCCGATTCCATAATTGCTTTCTCAACGCTTTTTGCCATAGAGCGATCCCAAACGCTAACACTTAAGCACCTAGCGTCTAAAACCGTAACACTAGCTACCGCATTAAGTGGTGTTAGTGAGCCATAAGCATCAACCATAATATTATCCAAAAGGCTAACATGAGCACGCCCAGCTCTAAGTCCAGAAAACTCAAGGTTAAGAGCTTCTAAACTCTTGTCCATTCTTGCCTTCGCATCATTTTTTATTGTATTAAAATCTGTCATAAATCACCTATTCTTGTTTGTTTGCCTGTTCCTTTTATTGCGTTCACAAATGCATTTTTCTCATCTTGTTTAAACACAATTACAGGAATATTATTTTGTTTTGCCAAATCTATAGCAGATAAATCCATAACTTTCAAGCCTTTTGATAAAACCTCTTGATAAGACACACTTTTATAGCGTTTTGCCTTAGGGTTTCTTTTTGGATCATCATCATAAACCCCGTCGACCTGAGTTGCCTTAAATATCGCATCACACTTCATCTCACTTGCCCTAAGCGCTGCCCCTGTGTCTGTTGTAAAAAACGGATTTCCAGTTCCTCCTGCAAAAAGAACAACTCTTTTTCTTTCTAAATAACTTATGGCTTTCTTAAAAATATAGCTTTCACAAACCTTAGGCACATCAAGACCTGAGCAAACCCTAACAGGCACCCCAAGCTTTTCAATAGCGCTTTGCATAAATAATGCATTCATAACAGTTGCAAGCATGCCCACTTGGTCAGCAACATTTCTATCCATTCCCAAAGGAGCATCTTTTGCCCCCCTAAAATAATTTCCAGCACCAATAACCAAACAAATTTCTACTCCAGTAGAGTGAATCTTCTTAATTTGCTTTGCAATATCAGATACAACATCAGGGTCCGCTCCAAATTTTTTCTGCCCCATAAGTCCTTCGCCAGAAATCTTAAATAAAACACGCTTATACATATATCGATTCTCCTATTTATCATAGAGCTTGACTCAATGTTGTTTAAATTTAGTTAATAATTATTTTTACTTTTTAACCAAATATTGAGTTTTTGTTTTCTATAATTAAATAAATAAAAAAGGAGATGATATGAAAATTGGTATAATCGGAGCTGGCGCGGTCGGAAGTGCAACCGCATTTGCACTCGTAATGAGAAACATTGCAAGAAAAATCGTGCTTGTAGATATGAACGAAAAAAAAGCAAAAGCAGAAGCCTATGATATCGGTCACGCAACGCCGTTCTTAAACGCAAACAAAATCAAAGCTGGTGCATATTCTGACCTCAAAGGGTGTGAAATTGTAATCATAACCGCAGGCGCAAATCAAAAAGAAGGCGAAACAAGAATAGATCTTTTGGAGAGAAACTACAAAATCTTTGAAGGCATCATTCCACAAATAAAACAACACGCTCCAAACTGCATATTAATTGTTACAACCAACCCAGCAGATATTATGACTGCTGTTGCCCTAAAACTTTCTGGCTTTGATAAAAATAAAGTTATAGGGTCTGGAACTGTTCTTGACTCTGCAAGGTTTAAAACCCTTCTTGGCTACCATTTGGGAATATCCTCTCGCTCTGTGCATGCATATGTTTTAGGAGAACACGGCGATAGTGAAGTCTTGGCTTGGAGCTCTGCAAACGCAGCAAACGCCCCACTACAAGAGGTTGCAAAAGAATTAAACAAACCAATAACGCAAGCAATAAAAGAAAAAATAGATGACAGCGTCAGAAACTCTGCTTATGAAATAATTGAAGGCAAAGGCGCAACCAATTATGGCATCGCAGGGGCATTAGCAAGAATTTGCCAAGCAATCGCAAGTAATGAATACGCAATTTTAACCGTGTCCTCTATGCACTCAAGTGTTTGTGATATTAATGATGTCTGCTTGTCTTTGCCAACAGTTGTAGGCAAGCGTGGCATTCACCAAGTTATTGTCCCACACTTAAACATTGAAGAAAATAAAGCCTTAAAGCAAAGTGCAACATTAATAAAAGAATACACAAACAAAATCTTAAAACAATAAAGGCAAAGAAATGAAACTATCTAGCATAATTAAAAATCTCAACATCATAAACAAAATAAACTACTGCGATGTTGAAATAACAGGAATTTCTTATAATTCAAAAGAAACAAAAAAAGGCGATTTATTTGTATGCATCAAAGGCTTTGTTGTTGACGGACACAACTACTTCCAAAACGCAATTGATAATGGCGCAATAGCAATTTTATGCGAAAAAGAACTCAAAACAAACTTGCCTCAAATCATTGTTGAAAACGCCAGAAATAACTTAGCAGATGTTGCAGCAAACTTTTATAATAACCCATCAGAAGAATTAGCCATAATTGGCATCACAGGCACAAACGGCAAAACAACCATTACACATCTGTTGCAAAAAATATTAGAAGACAACAAACAAAAATCTGCCCTAATAGGCACATTAGGATACAAACTATGTTGTGATGATAATTATAAATCAGAGGGCAGAACAACGCCTCAAGCGCTTGAACTACAACAATTATTTAGAGATTTTGCAAGCAACCATAAAGTTAAAAACGTGCTTATGGAAGTAAGCTCTCACGCCTTAGAGCAAAACAGAGTAAAAAAATGCAATTTTTCTGGTGCAATATTAACAAACTTAACTCAAGACCATCTTGACTATCATAAAACAATGGAAGAATACTTTAACGCAAAAGCAATTTTGTTTGAAGGCTTAAAAGAAAATGCATTTGCAATAATAAACTCTGATGACGCATGGGCTGACAAGTTTTTATCAAAAGTCCCAGTCAAAGCAAAAAAAACAACCTACGGCATAGATAAAAAGGCAGACTTTATAGCAAAAGATATTACATACACAAAAAATGGGGCAAGTTTTATTTGCCAAACCCCTCTAGGAGATTATAAAATAAATCTTTTAATGAACGGAAAATTTGCAATTTATAACTCTCTAGCAGCAATTGCCTGCGCATTTGAAATGGGCGTTGACATAAAATCAGCAATTCAAACACTAGAAAGCATTGAAGGAGTATCTGGCCGTTTTGAAATCGTATGCAAAAAACCAATGGTTGTAATAGACTATGCTCACACTCCAGACGGATTAGAAAACGCATTAAACGCTGCAAGAGGCATAACCCCAAAAGATGGCAAACTGATTTGTATGTTTGGTTGTGGCGGCGACAGAGACGCAACAAAACGCCCCATTATGGGCAAAATTGCAGAAGAATTAGCAGACGTTGTAATGATAACCAGTGACAACCCAAGAAGCGAAAACCCCCAAGAAATTATAAACCAGATTTTAAAAGGAATGTCAAAACCCTGCATGATAGAAGTTGATAGAGCAAAAGCAATAAAAGAACTTGCAAAAATATCAAATAGCCAAGACATTGTCTTAATTGCTGGCAAAGGTCACGAAACATACCAAATCTTGGCAGACAAAACAATTGATTTTTCAGATAAAGAGCACGCAAAAAAAGCTTTTGAAAAATTTTGACAAAAAAGCTTGCAATTTATTTTTTTTTATGTATAAAGACAAGCAAGAAACTTGTAGCTCCCATTTTAGTTTTGATTAATCAGCGGAGTTAGACAAACTTTTTAGAAGTTTGTTTTGTTTTTTAATTCGCGCTGATGAGAAATTTATTTCACATTAGTCTACTTTATAATTTACCCGCCTAAATTAGGCGGCATAAACATGTGAGAAAAAAATGAGTAATACAACAACAAAAACTTTTAAGGACTTAGGTCTTTTAGATAATATCTTAAACTCAATTACAAAAATTGGGTTTGAAAAACCAACCCCAATCCAAGAACAAGCAATTCCAGTTGCAATCAAAGGCAGTGACATTCTTGGCTCTGCTCAAACAGGAACAGGCAAAACCGCAGCATTTGCATTACCAATGGTTTGCCACTTGCTTAAAAACCCTGATGCATCAGCACTTGTATTGTTACCAACCAGAGAACTTGCTGCTCAAGTAGTTGATGCAACCAGAAAAATGATGGGCAACGTCAATCACCTAAAAATTGCTTTACTTATAGGCGGAGAGAGCATGGTTAAACAATTGCAAGACCTCAAGCGTAGCCCCAAAATTATTGTTGGCACTCCAGGTCGCATTAATGACCACTTAAAAAGACGCAGCCTAAAACTTAATAACACAAACTTTTTAGTCCTTGATGAAACTGACCGCATGCTTGACATGGGCTTTGGCATTCAGCTTGACGAGATTGCAAAATATTTGCCAGCAGAGCGTCAAACATTAATGTTTTCTGCAACAATGCCAAAAAACATTATGGAGCTTTCAAAAAAATATCTCACCAATCCCAAAAGAATTGCCATTGGAGATGTAAACGCTGTGGCAGCAAAAGTAAAACAAGAGATTATAAAAACAAATGATGCAACAAAATATTCTGACTTAATTAAACAGTTTGATGAACGCACAGGCTCACACATTGTATTTGTAAAAACAAAGTTTGGCGCAGACAGACTAGCAACAAAAATCAATAAAGACGGCAATCACAAAGCAGACGCTCTTCACGGCGACTTAAAACAAGCCAGAAGAGACAAAGTTATATCAAACTTTAGGGGGCAAAAATTTAGAGTTTTAGTTGCAACTGATGTTGCTGCTCGTGGCTTAGATATTCCTCATATTGAAAATGTGGTTAATTATGACTTGCCACAATGCCCAGAAGACTACATTCACCGCATCGGCAGAACAGGCAGAGCCGGAGCAGAAGGAGTTGCAATCAACTTCTTGCGCCCACAAGACAGCTCAAAGTGGAAGGATATTTGCAAGTTATTAAACCCAAATGCAAAAGAAAAATCATATATTCATGAAAGTCCTTTTGATATATCTCCACTAAACGCAAATAAAGAAGACACAAAACGCAGAACAAGAACTGCAGGAGCATTTGGCAAAAAAGGTAAGAAAGAAAAATTTAACAAAAACTCACGCACATGGGAGACCGCTGCAAATGGTGGCTCAACAGTTGCAAGAAAGCCAAAGCCAACAAGAGGCAGAAAAAGAAGATAACTAAAATAAAGTAATTTTCATTTTTTCAAAAAATATACAAAAAAACATTGACAAAAATAAAAATCGATGTAGTCTTGACTTACAAATAAAAACTATTAGCACCCATCTAGGGATATTATTAACAAAAAAAATTTCAAAAAAATGGAACCAAAATCCTATCTATCCGTAAAAGCTGGCCTAGCAAACTCTGACCCAGCAGCGTTGTACATCTTATGTGCACACCTCTACACTTCGTGTGAAGGCATAGAAATTTACAGAGGCTCAGACATAACAACGTTTATGGGCTCTGCAAAAGTATTAAACGAGCTAGTCGATAAACTTAGCTGGTCTTTTGAAAAAGATGAACTAAACCAAGCAAAGATAAACGTTTTAGAACGTTTAGTTCGTCGTAACAGAGATCCTCAGTTAATCATCCGAGATGCTTGCAAGCATATATCACGTGGTGAAAAATGGGATGTAAAAACGTTTATTGACAATATTTTGGAAGTGCAAACGCATAATGTTGAGTGCTTTATAAATAAGTATTTCAACAAGAACAACATCCACGCATCAGAGTACGTCATAACTGAATTTTTGCCAGAGGGAAAAAGAAACAAGGTTAACGTTACTACACCTTATGAAGGCGGCAATAGCTTAGAAATAGATGTTGCAACAGGTAATAATATTGCTCTTGTAGCCTATGATCTCTCTTGCCTCAAAAACAATGAGGCTGACTTAGCCTTCTTAATGGCCTATTTCGAAAGACATATGCCGTTGAAAGTTGAACTTATGCGGCGATACGGCAATAGATTGTTGTGCTTTTGGGGAGAGACTCCAAATGTAATTACAGAGACAATCGCAAACTCTGTTAACTATCTTACAGAGTTATCTGAGCATAGTGTAGAGAGCATAAAAGGTAGGGCATTAGCAAACGTAATGAACCTACGTTCAGAAAAGCGGGTGGCTGTAAACACAGCAAGAAAAATCCTGCTTCCAGAAACAATTGAGTTCCCAAAGGTTGGAGCAATATCTGAGGTGTTAATGTCCGACGTCAAGGATACACTAAAAGATATTTTACAGGGAGAACCTACTGTTGTTGTTGGCAAACCCCAAATCTAACTAGTCAAGTTTTAAGGGCGGTGCAT
>CAYJIO010000026.1:0-11644 GCA_964370255.1 uncultured Azospirillaceae bacterium | reverse complement strand
ATCAGCACAACCACAAGTCCCTGTCTGCACACTACAAACCCCGTTCATATAAGAACAGTTATCATTACCCTGACACTCTCCCTGAGCAATACATTGCTTTGTAACCGTGCCAGAAACATAACCATAATCACACTCACACATAAAGCCATCTGTTTGCATTGCATCTAAAACACATTTTCCGTTTTCACCACAAGGGTTGCCATCACAAGCTGTTGGTTTGTCTTTCTCATCATCACTGCCACCAAATGCCAAATAAGCACCACCGCCAATAACACCAGCACCAGCCACCCAAGCAAACAAAGATGTTGTAGAATATTCTGCAGCGCTATAAGTAATTGCACCTCTAACAGGGGTCACAAACCTAGAAGCCATAAATTTTTGATATTTTGCTGTGTCAATCTGATATATACACATTGGTTTTGGATTCGCCCCTGCGGCATAAAAAGTATTATACGCCTTATAATCAACACGCAACACCGCCTCACAAATACCAGTATTACCATACTGATTTACAGAGTTTATATTAAGCCCCCTAGACATTGCATATTTAATAGAGGTCAAGTCCCCCTCTTGTGCCAAACTATATAGCTGAGAAAAAGTTTTTGGAGTTAATCTTTGCGCATAAGCAAAACTTATCTGAGTCCACATAAACCCAAATATTGTAATAAACGTTATAATTCGTCTAAATTTGCTAACCTTAGCGCTCATACTCTCCCTTATCTCAAATAGTCTAATAATGTTACAGACATTGCATTTTGCATAACAGCATAAGAAGCCTCAAGCTGATTTGTTGCAAGCAAAGCCTTTGTTGCAGCCTCTTCTTGATTAACATTTTTCAAACTAGAAATATTATTTTCAAGATTAAGCTTAACCGCAGTCTGATTATCCTCAACCGCATTTAATATTATTATATTAGAATTTATCTTAGATTGTATAGAATAAAAATCTGCGTTGTTGATATCTGTATTATTAGACGGATCAAACATCGCCTCATCAATCAAATCAAAGGCTGCATTAACTCTTTGCTCTGTTGTGCTAGCGTCTTTTGTGCCAATCATAGGCTCATCCAATGGCCTAAAGTCAATAAAGTTTCCTTGAGCAATTTCTGCCAACGCCCTAAACATTTTTTCAAAAGCAGGGTCTGCAGCCGTAATATCAAAAGTAATGCTTTGTGTTTCAGATACATATTTCTCCGATTCTAAATATCCACCCTCATAATACCCCTCAGAACTCATAGACCATCTGGTTGAATCTGGTATATTTGTTGTCCCAGTAGGGAATGTAGAAGGATTAACCTTAACATAAAGCTCTGTGCCATCAGGACTAATACCTGTTACTTGCAAGCCTTGATCATTAATACCGAACTCTCCCATTCCGTCCAAAGAAATCATGGCTCCTTCAGGAAATGTTGACCTAAACTGAACAGTATCTGGGTTTGCTGCCACATCAAAAGTTTCATCAGCAATTGGGTTTGTGCCTTCCATTGGCTCTAACTTTATGGTTTTTCCATCTTGCGATACAGAACTTACTTTATAAACCCCATTATTATTAGCCGTTCCCTCAATTACCATAATATCACCACTTTGATACGTATTAAACGTGCCGCCAACTTCTGCTGTTATTGACTTTGTGTCTTGATTAAACACCAAATCACCTGATGTCATAGCATTTGCAGATACATTATCTTGCAAAAATCCACCCGCATTTGCAGATGTTATTGTTGCCGTATTAGACATGCCACCTGCATAATCAAAAGTCAAACCACCTGTCTCAACATTTGTCAACTCTCTATCAGAAAGTGTTGCCGCAGAAGATGTTGGATAAGTAATGTTCAAACCATCATAATAAGCCTGAAAATCCTCTAAAGTGTCAAAACTAAAATCAACAGGAGGAGATGTCTCATTACCACCGCCAAACAGATACTTGCCATTAGCAGATGTATTAAGTGTGTCTGCCATAAGTTTCATTGTTGCAAAAGCAAATGTTTGCAACTCATCGATCATTTGTTGTTGCTCATCTGTTGGAATATGCGCTTCACCTGTTTCAACCCCATTTGCATTTAATACAGAAGAATATCCATTAATAGTATAAAGCGGAAACTCAATTGTCTCTGTATTAAGATTATACTCACCACCAATTGCGGTGGCAACATTTTCCATAAGCTCTTGCGGAGTTGTGCCAATAGCGATTGCGTTTGCTCCAGTGCCACCAATTGTCCACTCAACACCATTTGCCGTGATTGTCTGATCTTGATAAACCGTCATATCAGTATCCGTAAATTTTAATTCCCCACCAGTTTGATCTGGCATAATTGTCTCTCCACTAACGCCAGAAAAAGACAATAACATACTCTTAAAATCAGATATTGAGCTATCAATTGCTTTAATAGAAGTCTCAATAACATCAACCTCTGTTTGCAAAATTTTGTTATTTTCCATATAATTCACATTAACACCAAGAGCTGCCTCAAAAGAAACAATACTAGAAGCACTCATGCCATAACCAGCATAATCATAATGCTTCAACCCTGTAATAGTCTGATAAGAATACAAATCAAGCTGTGCCTTATTAGCCATTGTTCTATCAATCATCGCCATATTTGTTGCATAACTAGGAACTCTAACCATTTTATTTTCTCCTTATATTACCTTTATTGCATCATACCAAATAAGGTATCTAACATTTCTTTAGACGCCGTAAACGCCTGCGCACAAGCAGCATATGTTTGTTGATAAACAATCAGTTGAGATAATTCCTGATCCATATCAACGCCACCAAGCTGAGCCTCTTTCATAGATATTGAGCTTGTCAGCTCAGATTGATAAGCTAGCTCAGATTTATAGCTTGATGCCTGAGTTGCAATGCTACCCACAAAAGTAGATGCATATTTTGCCAAAGTTGTTTCTGTTGAAGACACATTACCTGCCTCACCAAAATCTTGCGTATTCTTAAAAACATCACTCATTGCATTTGCAACTGAGTTCTCTGCCTGATTAAGCTGATATTCACCAATATCTTCATTAAACACTGGTTGCCCTGCAGCAATTTTATTAGAGTTTTGCAAAATATCTTCCCTAACAGCGACATCAGAAGATATTCCAACAACAGAAGGCTCAAGCCCAAGCCTTTGAATAAAGCCACTGCCACCATCTGTTATTTCTAATTGGTCGCCAGACATATCCTCAACCCTAAAGACAAATCCATTACCATTTGGCACCAATGATGCAATCAAATTACTATCCAAGTCATTAATCTTATTAACCACATCAGTTAATGTATCATTCGGAAATATTGTAACAGAGCCGGCATTGCTCCCATTTGAGCCATAAAAGTTTAATACCGTTGGGTTTGCTGCCGTAACACCCAAATTAACTGTTTTATTTATCACCTTAGAATCATAAACACTCTCATTGCCTCTTGGACTTACAAAAAAGTCATTCAAACCCAAAAAGCTAGAAAAACCTTCAAACTCTCTGGTTGTGCCCTGCCCTATATCAAAAGTTATATCAACATCTTGAGTAGGGCTTCCTGCTGCAGCTGTTTGCACATCCATAAAAGATATATAATATTGGCTATCGCCTGTTGTTATATTAAATTTGCCATCGGCATCAACAGATACACTTGCTTGTGGCAAACCAGCTTCATTAACCATCCAGTTTTCAATTTCTTGTGCCATATCGCTAATCGTGCCATTATTAAAGCCAATTTCTGCAACCAATGTTGTTGTATCAACCTGAGTTCCGTCCGCATCAAAAATAGATATTCTAACATCACCATTAGATATTCCAATTTGTTGCGTATTTGGAGATATAAATGTTCTAGAACCACTCAACTCATAACTACCAGCAGGAAACGCCGTCCCTTTATTATGTGCGGCATTAACCTCAGATACAATAACTCCAGTCAACTCATCAAGCTGAGATTGCAACGATGGCAATATAGTATCCCTAACCTCAACAAGTCCTTGTATTTCACCACCTTTTATTGTAGCCGTAATATCTTGCCCATCTACGCTAATGCCATTAATAGCTCCCCCTGCATAAGACGCACTAGGAGAAGTCTGAGCAATTGGTTGATGCGACAAATAATGTGGGTCTTTATCCAATAAGGTTGCCCCGCCAGTAGTTTGAACTACAATCTCTCCGTTTGCACGAGTAAAATAATCAATCTCAATCATAGAAGAAAGCTCTCTTAAAGCCTGATCTCTTTTATCCATCAAGTCAGCTGTTCCCTCATAGCCAAGCACAGAGTATTTAACAATCTCTTCATTAAGCTCATCTAATTCTGATAAAGTAGAGTTAATTGTATCAACTGCACCAGATATTGCCAAATCTGCATCACCCCTAAGTTTTTGAATCTCTTCTGTTAAATAGTTTAATCTAGAAGTCAAAGAACTTGCCTCATTAACCAAATTAAAACGCCCAGCAGAAGAGGCAACATCTGTTGAAAACGTTGCAAAAGCACTCTGAAGATTAGAAACATTTGTAGATATTGAGTTTGAGCTCTCAGGCGTTCCTAAAAGCATTTGCGTTCTGTCCAAATACTCAGATTTTGTAGACAAAGCCCCGTCAAGAGAGCTAGAACTTAAATAACTTCTAAGCAACCCCTCAGAAACCTCTCTTGTTGTATCACTAAGAGAAACCCCGCTATTATATCCTGCCAACACAACACTTTGAGAGGCAGCGGTTTTTCTAGTATAACCTTCTGTATCAATGTTTGCAATATTTTTGCCCACAAGCTCAAGTTGGCTTTGAGCCACTTTCATTCCACTTAAGGCAACATTTAATCCTGCATCTAATCCCATAATTTCCTCTCCCTACAATGTTTGGTTAATTGCAATTGCATTATAATGTCTTTCTCTTTGAGAATAATGCCCTTGCGCCCCATAAGACGTTGTTTGTGCTTTGTTAATATTTTTTGCAGCAGATATAATAGAACTCATCACATTTTGAGAAACCTCAATTCTTGTTTTTAATAAAAGCTCATTTTTAATCAAATTCTCATTCAAATTTGCAATAACTTCTCTTAAAATAATCTTGTCCTCATCTTTTAGCTCAGATAACTTTTGGCTGTTTTTAATAAAAAACGCAACAAAATCTCTATACACCAAAACTGCTTTATTCTTTTTTTCATACATTGAAGTTGCAGAATTAATATCAAATTTTTCTAAGGCCTGATTTTCTGCATCTAAAATATTTTGCAGCCCAAAAACAATCTCCTTAAAATCAACCATTTTCTTTTCAAATTCATTCATAACTTTGTGCCTCCTGCATTTTAATCATTGCGTCCATAACAAAATCTTTTACACCAACGTTTCCAGATTTTGCCATAACTTTACCATATTCATCAAGTAACATAGAGCGATATATCTTCTCAGAGTGCCCGCCACCAAATGGTCCATCTGTTTTAACCCCTTCGTGCATACTCTCCATAGAGCGAGATATAAAAAATGCCTCAAAATCCTCAGCAGTTTTTTCTGCTTTTTTCATATCAAACTTTGGAGCGTCTGCCAAAGACATATAATTTATATTGCTTGCAACATTGTTCATCATCTTAAATTACCTCAATATCTGCTTGCAAAGCACCACTTGCTTTTATTGCCTGCAAAATAGAAATCAAATCACGTGGGCTAACCCCAAGAGCATTAAGCCCATCAACCATATCTTGCAAATTAACCCCCATATCCATAACAGATAACTTTGCATCAACTGCTGGCATTGCCTCAACAAGCTCATAATCAGAAACAGTTGAATAACCTTGCTCAAATGGCTCTGGCTCAGATAATAATGACACATCAGCAATTTTTATTGTCAAATTGCCTTGAGCAACCGCAAGTTTGTTTATTCTAACATCTTTGCCAATAACAACAATGCCACTTGCTTCATCAATCACAATACGTGCCAATTGGTCTGGCTGCACTTTTAATTGCTCAATCTTTGTCAATAAAGAAACAAGTTTATCTTTATATATATTAGGAATTTCAACCTCAATAGAAGATGAGTTAAGTGCCAACGCAACATCTTGCCCCAAATGAGTGTTAATTGCCTCAGCAACTCTTTTTGCCGTAGTAAAATCAGGATTTCTTAAAGATATTTTAATTGGGTTTAATGAGCTTAAATCAAAGTTTGTTTCATTTTCAACAATCGCTCCGTTGGCAATTCTACCACTTGTCTCAACACCCATACTATCAATATTGCCACCTCCAATTGCAAGTTGCCCTTGGGCAACAGCATAAACTTGCCCATTTGCACCAAGCAAAGGAGTAACCAAAAGTGTGCCACCCTTAAGGCTTTTTGCATCACCCATAGCACTAGCCATCACATCAATTTTTGAGCCTGCTTTTGCAAAAGCTGGCAAGTTTGCTGTTACCATAACCGCTGCAACGTTTCTTGATTTCAACTGCCCATCTCTTGCATTAATACCAAGTCTATCAAGCATTGTGATAATGCTTTCTTTAGTAAAATCAATAGACTTAACATTATCCCCTGTGCCGTCCAAACCAACAACAATACCATATCCCACCAATTGGTTTTCTCTAACACCTTCAAAATCTGCAATATCTTTAATTCTTGAATTTGCAACACAAATTGTGCTTAAAAAGCAAAGAGTTAATGCAATTGATAATATTCTTTTCATATTTAAAGTCCTTAAAAACAAGTTTTCTTGTCTATTTATATGCAATAAGTGTGCCAAAACGACACAACCCTGTTATAAAAAAGAAAATTCTAAAGATTATTAAAAACAATTTGCAAATTTATCTTTTTTTAATATATTACAGATATCTTATATAAAAAAGGAAAGCACAATGCAGCAAACAACAGTTGAACAAAACGTCACAATCAAAGGCATAGGCCTTCACTCAGGCGCAAGCACAACATTAACAATAACCCCTGCTCCTGCAAACTCTGGCATTGTCTTCAAACGCACAGACTTAAAAGACAAACCAACTCAAAAAGCCCTTTATTCAAACATCAAAGACACTCGCAATTCATCAACAATGAGCCTTGTTTCAACCATTGAGCACTTAATGGCAGCCCTATACATAAAAGGCATAGACAACGCAATCATAGAAATAGACGGGCCTGAAACCCCCATTATGGACGGCAGCGCAAAACCTTTTTTAGACGCCCTTGATAAAGTTAACCTAACACATCAAGATGCGCTACGTAAATATTTAAAGATTAAAGAAAAAATATTTTTTAAAGATGACAAAGGTAACACCGTCTCTCTTGAGCCTGCTGATAAGTTAAAAATAGATTTTGAAATAGATTTTCCGTCTCCAATTGTTGGCAAGCAATGTTTTTCAAAAGATTTCACAAAAGAAACCCTTGCTGCAAGAACTTTTGTTGAAAAATCTCAGGTAGACTACTTGCGCTCAATTGGCCTAATCAAAGGCGGCTCGCTTGAAAACGCCGTAGTCTTAGATGGAGATAACATCTTAAACAAAGAAGGTTTTAGATTTGAAGATGAATGCGTCAAACACAAGGTATTAGATGCAATTGGCGACTTATATTTATCAGGTTATCACATCATCGGCAAACTAACTGCAAAAAAAACTGGACACTATCACATAAATGAATTATTAAAAATATTGTTCTTAAACTCCAACAACTATGAGGTATTATAATGAAAAAACTTTTAGGACTATGCTTACTAACATTAACAGCGGCTTGCTCATCAACGCCAGAAACAAAAACACCAGACACCCCAGAGGCTCTATACATCAAAGCATATAACAACTTAGATGAAACTGCATATAAAAAAGCCTCAGAAGGATTTGAAAAAGTTGAGCTTGAATACCCATACTCAAAATGGGCAACAAAGTCAAAAATAATGTCTGCATACTCATATTACTTGGCAAAAGAATATGATGATGCAATCATTACCTTAGACAGATTTATCAAATTTCACCCAGCAAATATAGACGCACCTTATGCATATTACCTAAAAGCTCTTTGCTATTATGACCAAATTCAGGCAACTGACAAAGAACAAGGCAATACAAAAAATGCATTAACCGCATTAAATGAGGTTATAGCAAGATTCCCAAACACAAAATATGCTGATGATGCAAAAACAAAAATATCTCTTGCCGTTGACAACATCGCAGGTCAAGATATGGAGGTTGGCCGCTATTATTTAACAAAAGAATCATACCTTGCAGCCTTAAACAGATTCTCAAATGTCGTAAAAAATTATAAAAACACACCATATTATGCAGAAGCGTTATACAGACAAGCAGAAACTTATACAATTTTGGGGCTAAGCAAAGAAGCTCAAACTTCAACATCGACCCTATTAAAAGAATTTCCGCAATCTGAGTGGGCAACAAAAGTAAAAACTTTATGATAGAAACCCTCTCCATAAAAAATGTTGTATTAATAGATAAGCTAGACTTGGAACTCAAGTCTGGCTTAACCGTTCTTAGTGGAGAAACAGGCGCCGGAAAATCAATTTTATTAGACTCAATTGGACTAATCCTAGGCATCAGAGCAGAAACAAGACTAATCTCAAGCAATCAAGAAAAGCTCTTTGTATCTGCCACAATAAAAAACCCAAACTCAAATAAATTAAATAAAATATTTGAAGACTTAAACATAGACAATAATCAAGAGATTATAATCTCTCGCTCTCTTGCAAAAGACGGCAAATCAAAAATATTGGTAAATGACACCCCAATAACTCAAAAAGGCCTAAAAGACATTGGCAAACATTTAATAGAAATTCATGGCCAATTTGACAACCAAGGGTTATTAAACCCAGCCAATCATATGGAAATATTAGACAACTTTGGCAATCTTCAATCATGCCTCTCAAACACAAGAGCCTCTTTTATGGCTTATAAAACCGCCCAAAAAGAAAGAATCCTTTTGCAAGAAAATATCCTAAAAGCCAAACAAGAAGAAGAAAACTTAATCCACTGGGCAAAAGAATTAAGACAATTAAACCCAAGAGCAGATGAAGAAGAAGAATTAAACAAAAAAAGAGCAATCTTAATAAACTCTCAAAAGATTACAGAAAATCTTGACTATGCACACCAAAGCTTAAACAACACAGATTTTTTTAATTACCTAAGAGCTGCCATAAACGGCATAGACAAAGCAAACAGATTAACTGATAATAAATACGAAGCTTTATATGAAACCTTAAACAAATCTTTAATAGAATTAAATGAGGCAACCTATGAAGTTGAATCAAGCTTAAACGCATTTAACTTAGATGGCGACAACATAGACAGCGTAGAAGAACGCCTTTTTGCCTTAAAAGCAGTTGCCAGAAAACACAACACAAGCATATCAGAACTTGCAGAAAAATTAATTGAGTTTGAAGAGAAACTAAACAACCTAAGCAATGAAGAAGCTTCTATAAACAGACTAATAGAGCTTGAAAACCAAAAAAAACTAGAGTTCTTAAAACTTGCAAAAACCTTATCAGAACAAAGAAAAGCCGCTGCAACAAATTTAGATGCATTAGTCAACAAAGAGCTCCCAGACTTAAAGATGGAAAAAGCAAAATTCAAAACTCAAATAACCCAAAAAGAAGAAACAGAATTTGGCATTGATGATATTTGCTTTAGTGTCGCAACAAACGCAGGTACAAACTTTGGACCCATAAACAAAATTGCATCAGGCGGAGAGCTTTCAAGATTTATGCTAGCCTTAAAAGTAAACCTTGCCAAAGACGGCGATGTCCAAACCATAATTTTTGATGAAATTGATGCAGGCATTGGTGGTGCAACTGCGCAAGCTGTTGGCAACAGATTAAAAAGACTTGCAAAAAATATTCAAGTATTAGTCGTAACCCACTCTCCTCAGGTTGCAGCTTTATCAGACACTCATTTTTTGGTCTCAAAAAACACAACAGACAATATCACAACAACCGCAATAAAAAACTTAAACGCATCTGAAAAGCATGAAGAAGTTGCCAGAATGCTTTCTGGAGAAACAATCTCAAACGAGGCTCGCGCCCAAGCAAAGGTATTAATCAATGACTAAAATTTTATGCACTTTATTATTGTTGTTTTCTTTTAACGCAAACGCAACACAATCAGATTATAACATATTTGTAAGCGGCTTAAAAAAAGAATTAATCAAAAAAGGTGCAGACAAAAACTTGGTAAATAAAGTTTATCAAACAAACTTTTACAAAGAAAAACCCCAAGCCATAAAATTAGATAAAAAACAAAATGAATTTGTTTTAACCACACCAAAATACCTTTCAAGAGCCATAACTCAAACCAGACTAAACAAAGCCAGAAAAGAATATAAAGAAAAAAATAAAATCTTAAACAAAGCATATCAAAAATATGGTGTTCCACCACAAATCCTAATCTCTTTCTGGGCAATTGAAACAAACTTTGGCACATATAAAGGAAGCTTTAATGCATTTGAGGTCTTAACCCAACTTGCCTATGACAAAAGAAGAAGAACCTTTTTCAAAAATCAATTATTTCACCTCTTTAAGGTAACAAAAAAAAACAAACTAGACTACAAAAACATCAAAAGCTCTTGGGCTGGAGCCATGGGGCATTTTCAGTTTATGCCATCAACTTGGGACGCATACGGCAGCGGAGACATCATAAACAACTTTAATGACGCTGTTTTATCAGCAGGCAATTACTTAAACAAAGCCGGCTGGCAAAAAGACGAAGCCTGGGGAGACAAAGTAACATTGCCAAAAAACTTTGACTATAATCTAGTCGGACGACTTAAAAAGAAAAAAACAATGGCAGAATGGAGAAAACTTGGCATCAAATCAAAACTTAAAGACAAATATAAAGCAGCCTTAATAATGCCAGACGGCAAAACTGGCAACGCATATTTAGTAACAAAAAACTTTGATGTAATAATGAAGTGGAACCGCTCTCAGAACTACGCACTAGCAATTGGCATCTTATCTGATTATATAAAAAATAATAATAAGTTAAAAGAATTTAAATAAAAAAGGATCATCGTTATGAAAAAATACACATCTTTATTAGCAAGCATTATTGCAACAACAGTCATTTTTATAATATCATATACAGCAATTCAAACAACAATTGGTTATAACAACCTATTAAATAAAAAAGAGTCTTTATTTGCTGTTGATGAAATTTTATATCCAATTATGTTAGTTTCTATGCTATTTTTTGCAAAAGATTTTATAAAAAAAGGCAAAGCCTTAGATTTCTGCATATTTTTCTATCTAGGTCTCTGCGCTTTTTTCAGAGAACTTGGCGCTCAAAAATGGTTAACCACAACAGATACCTCTATAACAAAAATCAGATTTTTCACAAACTCAAACAACCCAATATCAGAAAGACTTATTGCAGGCATTATTTTAGCAACAATTTTTGCAAGTATCATATATTTGATGATAAAATATGTGCCAAAAATAATAAAAGGATTTTTTAATAAAGTTCCTTTATACTGGACAATCGCGTTTTTTGGAGGCCTTGGAGTGTTATCAAAAATCTTAGACCGCTTCCCTGGCAAATACCGCAAATCAACTGGTGAAGCACTATCCGAAAACATAAAAAAACACTTTTTATTTTTTGAGGAAGTATCAGAGTTCTGTTTGCCAATATTAGTAATAATAGCCCTTATTCAATATCACAAAACCATAAGCAAAAAAGAGTAAAGATTACCTCCCTACTCTTTTA